>SLCJ01000102.1 GCA_007125835.1 Verrucomicrobiales bacterium
CCAACAACCAACAACCAACAACCAACAACCAACCCAAAAGCTCCTACTTCCGCTTCAGCAGGTCACGGGAGAAGGTGTAGCCGGGGCGCTCGTCGCGCGAGCCGCGCAGGTGGTCAGCCAGCAGCCACAGGGTGAAGAGAAAAAGCCCGATATTGACGGCGATGGAGAGCGGCCCCGTCATCTTGTCGGCGGCGGGGCCGAAGCAGCCGCAGCGGATGTCGAGTCCGCGCTGCATGGCGTAGCCGATGCCGAACGTGAAAACAGTGAGCATGCCCAGAATGGCAGCGGAGGCGGCGGCGACGAGCCGCCGGAAGAGCAGGCAAAGGGCGACGATCACCTCGATCACGGGCACCAGCACAGTGATCCACCCGGCGAGCGGCCCGTAGACCATCTGGTAGCCGAGCACATCGTTGTGAAAAGTAGGCAGGTCGGCAAGCTTCACCGCACCTGAATACAGGAAAACGAAACCGAGCGCGCACCTGCCCAGATGCGCGCCGTGCCACCATCTTCTCGGTTTCTCGAACATGAGCTGAATCCGGGGAGGAAGGGCTTCGGAGCCTCGTTAGCAGCCGCAACCGCCGCCGCCGCCCCCGCAGCATCCGCCATTGCCGACTTCGTTTTCCTCGGGAAGGCGGCCGAGTTCGATTGTTTTGCCGACCCACTCGCTGAGTGTCGATTGCAGGTCGGAGAGTTCACGCTGGGCTTCGAGGAAATCGCTGATGAGCGGATTCTCAAAAAGCGCCGCGCGCTTTTGCTCGAAGCGGTTGATTTCCTCAGGTGGCAGGGTTTCGCCTTGGTGCTGGCGGTGCTGGAGATCCTGACCAAGCGCGGTTGCCTCGCGGTAGAGGTCAACGGCTTGTTTGTGGTCGAGGAAGGCTTCAACTTTGGCGAACTTGGACTGATAATCTGAGTCAGCCAAGATGGTCTCGCACAGGTCGCGGACGCCGGCCATTACGGGGGAATCGAGGGTCGTTGTAGTCATGGGCAACTGTATACGCCCGGGCCCGGCCGGAGGCAAGCCATTTCCCGGGTGGTTGGCGACTGAATCATTTGTGGGCTGCCACCGGGTGGGGGCAGGAATCTTAGGTTGCGCGGAGGGCGGGGAGGCGGCAGACTTGGCTTCCCTCCCGCCCCTGGCCGCCATGTGCCGGGTGGCGGGTCCGGCCCGCGTCCGGCAGCCAACTGCGGCACGCCCGGATGGCATCACATCCGCACCCTGCGGAACGGCTCCGCCCGGCATGCCACCCCAGAGCGCCGCACCCCCTTTTCCGACAAGAACAAACCCATGCATCTGACCAACCTCACCCTCGCCAACGAGATCGGCGCCAATTCGTATCTCCTTGAAACCGCAGGCGGCAATCTGCTCATCGACAGCGGCATGAACCCCAAGGCGGAAGGCGGCGACGCACTGCCCGATTTCCGCGCTGCGGGCGACCGCGACGTGCAATCGATCCTCGTCAGCCACGCCCACCTGGACCACTCCGGCTCGATCCCCGTGGCGATGCGGCATTTTCCCGGGGCTCCGGTTTTCATGACCGAACTCACGGCCCGCCTGGTCGATGCCATGCTGCACAATTCGGTGAATGTGATGACCAGCCAACGCGACGAAAAGGGGATTCAGGACTATCCCTTTTTCAGCCATGGCGAGGTGGACGATGCGGTAGACAAGTGGATCGAGACGCGTGTCGGCCGCGCCTCGGAGGTGCTGCCCGGCGTCCATGTCGAATGGTTCGACGCGGGCCACATTCCCGGCAGTGCGGGCATCGGCTTGCGCAGCGGCGGCAAATCCCTTTTCTATACCGGCGACGTGCAGTTCGAGGATCAGTGTTTCTGCCGTGGTGCCGATTTCCCGGAACGGCCTGTGGACGTGCTGCTGATGGAGACGACCCGCGGCGCGACCGACCGGGCCACGCATTTCACCCGCTCGGCGGAAATTGAGCGCTTTGCTGCCGTCGTGCGGGAGACTTTTGCGGCGGGCGGATCGGTGCTGGTGCCGGTTTTCGCCTTGGGCAAAACGCAGGAGCTGCTGCTGATGCTACACGAAGCCAAGGAGAGCGGACTGATCCCCGCCGATGCGCCCGTGCATCTTGGCGGTCTGGGCACCAAGCTGACTCAGATCATCGACCGCTTCCGGGGCGACATCCGCCGCCGCCGCCCCGAACTCGACCTGCTCCGCGACACCGGCGTGAAACTGCGCTCGCGCAAAAAACGCGGGCCGCTGCAAATCGAACCGGGCGGCATTTATGCGCTGTCCAGCGGGATGCTGATGGAGAACACCACATCGAACGAATTCGCCTCCCGCTTCATCGACAAGACCGCCAATTCGATCTGCTTTGTCGGCTACTCGGACCCGGAATCACCGGCCGGCGCACTGCTGGCCACGGAACCCGGCGGCGATGTCGTGCTCGACCACCGTCGCCCCCCCGTGCCACTCAACTGCCGGGTGGAGAAATTCGACTTCAGCGGCCACGCCACCCGCGAACAACTCCTCGAATACGCCTGCCGCTTGCGCCCCGCCACCGTGGTGCTGGTCCACGGCGATGGCGATGCGCTCGACTGGTTCCAGGCCGGGCTCGCCCGCGACCTGCCCGAAACCCAGGTGGTCATCCCACCGCCAGGCGAACGCGTGGAACTGGTCCGAGCATGAATGCGCAAGCGAATGAGCGGGCCGATACGGCTTTTGCATTCGCCCCTCATTCACAACCCCCTGCAAGAGTGCAGGGGGCTCTCTATTTTTGGTGACGCGGGATCGTATCTCGACCAAGGAGGGGC
>SLCJ01000082.1 GCA_007125835.1 Verrucomicrobiales bacterium
GAGTTTACCCACAACGGCGACCGCTACGGCTGGGTGGAGGACCACCGCGGACGCTGGCATTACACGCTCTATGTGCAAAACGGCCGGGTTCGCGACGAGGGCCAGCACAAGGCGCTCACCGCACTGCGCGAGATCGCACGCATCCACGAGGGGGATTTCCGCCTCACGGCGAACCAAAACCTGATCATTGCCGACGTGGCACCTGAGAAAAAGGAGCGGATCGAATCGCTCCTCAAAGAGCACGGGATCGCGGTGGATGCGGCGTCGAGTGGCCTGCGTCTGCACAGCATGGCCTGCGTTGCGCTGCCTACTTGCGGACTGGCGCTGGCCGAATCGGAGCGATACCTGCCGGACCTGGTGGGCGACATCGAAAACGTGCTCGAAGAGGCCGGGCTGAGCCGGGACGCCATCACGATCCGCATGACCGGCTGCCCGAATGGCTGCGCCCGCCCCTACATCGCCGAAATCGCTTTCGTCGGCCGAGGCCCCGGGCGTTATAACCTCTACCTCGGAGGCGGACACTGGGGCCAGCGCCTGGGCAAGCTTTACCGCGACAACATGCAAGCCACCGACATCGTCGAAACCCTCAAGCCGCTGCTGATGGATTATGCCCATCATCGCGAGGAGGGCGAACGCTTTGGAGACTTCGTGATCCGCCAAGGGGTGGTGGCCGAGACGCGCCAGGGCAGCGATTTCCATCAAAACACCGCCGTTTCAAAATGACACCGATCTCCGAAGCCGAACCGGCACTCCGCGAAGCGGATTTGCAGCCCACGGTCCGCCTGGCTGCCGAATTCGGCGGCCTGGATGCGGGCGGGCGTCTGCGCCTGGCGGCGGAGCGCTTTCGCGGCGAGTTGCTGGCGACGACGAGTTTCGGCGCGCAGTCCGCTGTGCTGCTGCATTTGTTGGCCACCCACGCCCCGGATATTCCCGTGGTGTGTGTGGATACAGGTTACTTCTTTCCCGAAACCTACCAGTATGCGGATCAGCTCCAGCGTGAGCTGGGAATCAAAGTGGCATTCTACACCTCGCCCGTCACCCCGGCGCGCATGGAGAACACCGAGGGGCGGCTCTGGGAGCGCGGCACCGAAGGAATCGAACGCTATGGTTTCCTGCGGAAAGTCGAGCCGCTCAACCGCGCGCTTCGCGAGCACGGGGCCCGCGCGTGGATCAGCGGACTGCGTCGCAGCCAGTCGTCCGACCGGGGCAAACGGTCGTTCGCAGAGCGCCAGAAGGCCACCACCAAACTGTATCCCATTCTCGATTGGAGCGATGCCATGGTCGAAGATTACTTTGAGCGCCACGAGCTTCCCCGGCACCCGCTTGTCGATCGGGGATTCGCCTCGATCGGCGATTGGCATTCCAGCCGCCCCGTCGAAAAGGGTGCCTCGGTCGAGTCCACACGGAACAACGGGTTGCGGCGCGAATGCGGCCTGCACCTCGAATCCAGCGATGCCGACTTCCAGATTTGAATCCATCCGCCTCTAAACCTTTTTCCCGGAAACCCCAAAAACCAGCAATACCAAAACAAAAGAAAACACCATGCCTGCTTACAACAACCTGATTGAAACCATCGGCGACACTCCTCTCGTGCGCCTTAACACCCTAACCAAAGACCTTCACGCCGAGGTGCTCGTGAAAATGGAGGCCCGCAACCCCCTTGGTTCGGTGAAAGACCGCATCGGGCGCGCCATGATCGAGACAGCCGAGAAAGACGGCCGCCTCAAGCCCGACTCGGTCATCGTAGAGCCCACATCCGGCAACACCGGCATCGCGCTCGCTTTCGTCGCCCGCGCCAAAGGCTACCGCTGCATCCTGACCATGCCCGAGACGATGTCGATCGAGCGGCGTGTGCTGCTGCACTTGCTGGGTGCTGAGATTGTGCTTACGCCTGGACCCAAGGGCATGAAGGGCGCGATTGCCAAAGCAGCCTCTCTTGCCGCGGAGCTGGGCGAAAAGGCGTTTGTGCCGGGCCAGTTTGAGAACCCAGCCAACCCGGAAGTTCATCGCAAAACCACCGCCGAGGAAATCTGGGAGGCCACAGGAGGACAAATCGATGTGTTTATCGCAGGCGTAGGCACCGGCGGCACCATCACCGGTGTGTCCGAAGTGATCAAGGGGCGCCGCGAGTTGCACTCGGTGGCGGTTGAGCCGACCGACAGCCCGGTGATTACCCAGGCGCGTAAGGGCGAGGAACTGAAGCCCGGACCCCATAAAATCCAGGGTATCGGCGCCGGATTCATCCCCAAGAACCTCAACCTCGACATCATCGACGAGGTCATCCAAATCAGCAACGACGATGCCTTCGAAACCGCCCGCGAAGTGACCATTCTTGAAGGGATTCCGGCTGGCATTTCCAGCGGTGCCACCATCCGCGCCGCGCTGCAAGTGGCCGCGCGCCCGGAGATGAAGGGCAAGCGGATCGTCGTCCTCGCCGCCTCCGGCACCGAGCGTTACCTGTCCACCCCGCTGGCCGACAAGGCGCGCGAGGTGGTCTCGCAGATCCCCACCAGCGATGTCTGATCCGTTTCCGATGGCCGCGTGTCCACTCCGGCTTCGATCGGAGTGGGCACGCATTTTTTTGGGAGGGCCAGCGGGAGAATGATGTGATTTGCTTTTTGATGGCCAAGGGCGCGGCAACCTACGCCGGGTGATTGCCATGAAGCCCTGTGACATCAACGTTTTGATTTACGCACACCGGGAGGAATCAATCCATCGAGCATGGATGCGAATGAATTTCCACCGATGGTGATTTCGCGCGATTTCCCGA
>SLCJ01000012.1 GCA_007125835.1 Verrucomicrobiales bacterium
GCCGCCTCCCGCGCCGCCACCGCACTTCACTCCGCTGCCAGGTGGGAGTGAGGAAGAATGAACGGGGATGGGTGGAACGACCGGTGGATGGCGTAGGGGACAGAGGGTGTCTCTGGTGGCGTAGTCGATTCCGATTTCGATAGCGATTTCGATCCCGAGTATGGATGGGGCGGGCACGGTTTGGCGGCGGGGGAAAAGCCCGACGCTGATAGCGACGCCGCTACAGGGATTTTGGTGGCAGTGGTGATCTTTGGGTGGCTTGCGGGTTTGATGGGGGTGGGACATCGCTCATGCGAACTGAAGTCCGCGGTCCGAATTAAGGGCGTTGTTTTTGCGGTGCTTCGCTTTCGGACTTGGGGAATGGCAATGGGTGGTGCACATTTTCCTTCCCGCATTGAAATGGGTTCAGGCCCAGAGACGGAGCTGCCGGTTGCCGGACCCAAGGAGACCCAGCTCGATTTTGGCCCATGTCATCCTCGGTTTCCCCTCTTTACGATTCGATGGCCGTCCGCCATTTTTGCGAGGTTCGCCAGATGATGTTTCTCAGTGGCCCAAGGCAGGTGGGGAGGTGAGGGTTCCTCGTCGAGGTAAAAATCATCGGACGCGAAGCTCACCCCTGCTCTTGCCTACTTTCAGAGCCATATTGAAGCCCCGCACGCCCTCCAAATCGTCATCGACCACAAATTCGTCGCCGCCGATCCCTTGTGACAATGAACCTGCCATCAGGAGACGGCTCGAAGACGATGCGGTTGCCACAACCCAGACCGAGTTCTTCCCGAACCTGGCGGGGGATCGTGATCCGGCACATCCCGCCGCGTTGAATTTGCGCGAAAATTCACTTATGGCTTGCTACTAGGGATGTTTCGTGTATTTTTCGTGTATGCCAACCAAGACCATAACGTTGGAGATTGATGCATACGAAAAACTGCGCGCGGCGAAACGCGGGGGGGAGTCATTCACGGAGGTGGTGCGCCGCGCAGTGATTCCGGAAAGCGCTCCGACTGGGTCTTCTTTGCGCGATTATTTTCGCAAGGGCGGCGGTCGTGTAAGCGACGAATATCTCGACACCGTAGAGCGTGCCGCCGCAAACGATCCCATCCCCGATGACCCATGGGACTGATCCTAGATACCAATTTTGTGATCACTGCCGAGCGTGAGGCGAAACGCCGGGTATCGGGAAAGGTAGATCAGTTTCTGGCGGCACGGCCGCAGGAGTCTTTTTTCATCACATTCACAGTGGCCGGCGAACTTGCCTGTGGCCAATCCGCCGCCGGGATGGCGCAATGGAAACGCCTCTGCCGCCCGTATGCGGTGTTGCCGTGGTCCATGGAAATCTCCTGGCAATACGGCGAAGTCTACCGGTACTTGGCTGGGAATGGCATGTTGATCGGCACGAATGACCTTTGGATCGCCGCCACGGCCTTGGTTCACGGGATGGGAGTGGTGACGAACAACGAAAACGAGTTTGGTCGGGTGCCGGGACTGGAGGTGGTGGGCTATTGAGGTGGGGGCTTCCGAAAAATGAGCCGCTAAGTGTTTTTCCATTGAAAGCGTTTGGGCGCGCAAAGGGCGTCGAAACACCCGGAGATCACGGGTTTGCGTGTGGCGGGCCAGGTGAGTGTTGTGCGATCGCCAGCGTCCTATCAGGACGCGGAGGGGAGGGGGGCGTGAGTCCACGGGGTTGAAACCCCGTGCTTTGTGCGGTGGCCCCTTCAGGGCCGGGTGGTTGTGGGGCAGGGTTCGGTGGGGGAGGGGAATCGCTCGGGCGGAATGAAGGCGGCGGTAGATGAGGGCTGGCGGGCGGGGGGGCATGGTGCAAAAAGTGGTTTCGTTTTTGTGCTGGGAGGGGCTATTTTGGGGGCACTGGTAGTGCCTTTCTGATTCGGACAATGGGATTTGGGTTGGCACGAGGACAAGTTCATGATCGCTTCGCAAAACTTAGATCCGGGCGTGTGTGCGTCGTTTCCCCATCCGGTGATCCGGGTGGGGGCGGCACTTGCTTTGTTGTGGAGCGTCTTCCTGCTGGTCCTGCAGCTTGGTGCCGGGCCGGGAGGCGGATGCGGGGCGGATGGCTGCGCTGGTTTGTGGGCAGGTCGTTGGGGACAGGTGTTTGGCGTGCCCGTCTCCGTGATGGCGGCGCTGGTTTATCTGATGCTGGTGTTTTGTCCGGCGCGGTTCGGTCTGTTGGCTTCGCGCTTTTTGCTCGGTTCGGTGCTGGGGGCGGCGGTGTGGTTCACCATTGTTCAGGCGGGCATCGAGCGCACGCTTTGCCAGTGGTGTCTTGTCGCGCATGCCCTCGGTCTTTGCCTGGTGATTTTTCATTGGCGGGTGATTCGGCCTGTGGCCGGGGAGCGGAAGCGCTTGATCGCGGTGGCTGCGGCTGCGGCCGGATTGCTGGCTGCGGTGCAGATTTTGGGTCCAGCTCCCGATCATTCGAGGCTTGGGGGGATTGGCCGGGTCTCGGCGGAAACCATTCACGCCGATGGGCCGGGGCGTTCCGTCACCTTCGCCGGGGGAGCGAAGGAATTTCGGATCGAGGGGCTGCCGCATATCGGGCCGCCGGATGCCCCGCATGTGCTGATTGAATACTTCGATTATCCATGTGCCGCATGCGGGACGATGGCTCCGTTTCTCGATGCGCTGTTGGAGAGGCATCCGGAGTCGATTTGTCTGGTGCTGCTGCCTGTGCCTCTGGAGAGGAATTGCAATTCACTGTTGCCGCCCGGGTTCCGCGAACTGCGTCACAGTTGTGAGATCGCGCGCATTGCA
>SLCJ01000248.1 GCA_007125835.1 Verrucomicrobiales bacterium
AACAACGAGGAACCAACAACTAGCAACCAACAACCAGCAGGGTGTTTTCGGAGCGCGGATCTTTAGTCCGCTTGGGTGAGGTGAGATAAGTTCAGAGTTTGGAGTTTGAAATTCAGAGGCGGGACATATCGAAACCTAAATCGAAATCGAAATCGGTAAGAACGGCTACCGGTCTGGGTGTTTCCAGGGAGGTGCTTTCTCAGGCGCTGTTTCGCTTTGCGGGAAGGCGACCGGTGATCGCCTCCACGGTGGGGCGCTACCGCGCGCATGGAGGTTTATCCCGTGGTGGTGAGCAAATGAGAAGAACCTGTAGGACCGCTGGCCGCAGCGGTCAGGCGAATGAGGAAGCAAATGGAGGTGCGGCGTGTGGGATAGTGGTTTATCCCCTAACGGCTGCGCAATCTCGACCAAGGAGGGGCGATCCATCATCGCCCGAGGATGGGATAGCAAATGGACTGGCGCGAAGCTCTTTCCTGATTTTCCCCTTCATCCGCATCGGCGAAGGAGGTTCGCCGCTCCTTGGGATAAGGTCATGCAAGTTGCCGGACTTTCCCCCTTTACTCCGCGAAATCCGCTTGCTTCTCAAACAAACCGGCGTCATCCTCATGCATCACGGCCGCTCCCGCAGGTGCACGGTTCCGGCCCCGGCTTCGACTTCGTGCCGGGAGACGCGCCCGGAGGGCCAGGTCACCTCGAGATCGACGACTCCATCATAAGTGCCCAATCCGAGGTGCAGCGCACCTTCGTTCTGCGCCGCCAGGCCCTCGCCCGCGGCAAGGTGCAGGAGGCGCTGCCTGCCATCGCCCCACCGGGCCAACACCCGCGCCCCGACAGGCTGTCGGGGCGACCACTCGCTGCTTGCCACCGGTTCTTCGTTCCCCCCTTCAAGTGTGATCCTCACGGAGCGGTGATCTGGAAGGATTTCGCCAATCCGGTTGCGGAAAGCACGGAAACGTGGTTGCTGAGGCCCCACGAGCAGGACATCAAGCCAGCCGTCGCCATCCAAATCCACCCACGCCCACGACCGCGCGTCCTCCTTCTTGTCGAGACCCGACACCAAGGTGGCCGCATGAAAGTCGACTCCGTCGCGGTTCAGGAACAGGCGGTTGCGTTCCCCCCCTGAGAACGAGTTGCCTTTGTGGGCCAGCCTGGACCCCTGGGGTGCCGGGGCATGCAACTCGAATAACGACAGCGGCGTCCACTCCGGCGACCCCGAGAATTTCCCGGGCCTGCCCTCTTCTTCTCGCACGACCGTGCGCCAGAAGGCGCTTCATAAATCGAGATCGGTCGCCGCCTCGCCGGGCACGGTAAACAATCCGGAAGGCACGTGAAGGTCCGGCCAGCCATCGTTGGTGAAATCGGCAAACTGCCCGCTGTAGGCCCAGCCTACCGCCGCCACCGCAAGCTGGCCGGGCTCGGTGCCCGCCTCCTGAACCAGCCCCTCCTCGGTGTTCCGATACAGGAAGCATCCCTCGGCAGAGAGGCGCGTAGCCTCCCGTGCGTCGCCAAGCTGACCCATGATACGCCGCCCGGCCTTGCTGAACATGTTGGTCACGTAGAGGTCCAGCCGCCCGCTGCCATCGAAATCAGCCCACGACACCCCCATGCCGAATCCCTGCCGCGTCGGCCCTAGAAGGTGGGACACATCCTCGAAAACCGGCTCCAACGCGCCCTGTGGCGTCACATTTCGCAGCAGCACATCCGGTGCATAGTCATTGCAGACATACAAATCAGGGCGCCCGTCGCCGTCAAAATCGGCAAAGGAAGCTTGGTAGGTGTTGCGCCACTGCGCTACCTCTTCCGGCTCATCCACCCGTACCAGCCGCCCGCCGTCGTTGCGAAACCAGGCATTCACCGGCCCAGCGCGCCGCACGAAGCGGTCGCTTTTCGCCTGCGCCCGCCTCAACCCCGGCAGGTCCTGCTCGCGCAAAAACGTCTTCTCCCATTCGCCTTCCGGTTCATCCGAATTGGGCGGACCATAGGTAGAGACATAAAGGTCGAGAAGGCCGTTGCCGTTCCAGTCCGCCGCCGTCGCCGACACTGCGAAAAACAAATCGCCCACGCCCTCGCTTTCCGCCGTCACATCGACGAAAACACCGCCATCGTTGCGCAGGATCATGCAGGGCTCCAGCACGCGGCACAGGAACACGTCCGGCAGGCCGTTGTTGTTCATATCGAAAAACAAGGCGCTGTTGACCTGATGCGTGAACTGAAGTCCGGACGCCGCCGCGATGTCACGCCATTTACCGTCCTCCCCCCGCTTGAGCAGCATTGTGCGCCCGCGATGCGCCGGGATGAAAATCTCCGCGCTGCCATCGCCATCCACATCGACCACGCTGACACCATCAAACTGCGAGGTGGATTCCGGCTCGAAGTAGGGAGCCCACTCGCGCCGCGCCATATGAACCACTCCCGAGCGGAAATACTGCAACAGTGCCTCGCCGTGCGGCGAGCGGTTGGCACGTTCGAAATCCTGCGGCTCGACGAACAACGCCCTCGTCACCTCGGCAAACAAGGAATGCGGTGCCTCGGTGAGCGTCATCTCCCCCTGCTTCCACTCGACAATTTCCCAGCCACCGCCCGCCCGCCGCCACAGCACCGTCTGCCGGGCCTCGATGCCGAGCACCCCCGCCCCATCCGGATCCGGCCTCGCCCGCCCCTCGAAAATCACCTCCGTCCGGAACACCCTGCCGTCGCCCTCACCGCCAGCCACCCACTGCGCCCATTCGACGCTGAACGAAGCATCCTCCAAGGCCCCCGTATGCGCGAGCAAAGGTGCCCAAGGACCGCCCGCCTCCACTTCGACGGCCTCCACACCGGCCGTCGGCCAGGAAAACCGGCTCATCACCCCTCCCGCCACCGGATCACCCTGAGCAGGGCGATCCTCCGCCAGACCCAACATCCGCGCTCCCTCGCTCCAGGACGCCGTCTGCAGACACGGCAGCACCCCTTCCACACGCAAGGCCCTCCCGAATTCGGCCAAAACACCCCGCAATTCGAGGTAGGTATCTTCATTTTCCACCAAGGGAGCCACCCTGTCGTCCGCCACCCCGACAGCGCACAGCCCAAGGAAAATCGCCGCCAATCCGGAACGGGGGCGTGGAAGACATCGCGGCAATCCAGGCATCAATGCACGGGCCATGCCCGCGTTTTAGCCGTTTGAGGATCGAAACACAAGAAAAAAATGCTTTTTTGCAAATCCGCGGCGTAGATTTTACCGCCCCCAGACATCCCGTAAAGCGCACGCGGAGCTTGCACCGAAAGCCGGTCTCATGGATAATGAAAGCAGAATGAGGTTTGCCCCCCACATCGCCGCCCTGATCCTGCCTATGCTCTCCCTCGCCGGGACGGCAGCAGCGGACGACCCGGCGGACGAGGACGCCATGGAGAATCTGGAGGGGCGCACCGCCGCCGGCCTCAATGCCGCCCACCTGCTCCCCATCGGCGTGCCCAGCACCAATGTGCGGATGCCCGACTTCGAGGAGGATATTCTCGTGTCGTGGATGCGCGTGGGCACGCTGACCCGCATCGACCACGACGAACTCGACATGATCGACCTGCGCCTCGAAAGCTACCTGCCCGACGGCACGCTCGACTACGTCGTCATCATCAACCGTGGCTTCTACCAGATTGCCAGCGGCCAGCTGGTCTCCCGCACGCCGACGCGCATCGAAGGCCGGGGGTTTTTCCTCGAGGGCGAGGGCTGCGACTATCAGCCCGATTCGCCCATCATCAAAATTCTCGGCAATATTCACTCCGAGTTCTCCGTCCAACGCGAGGATCCCCCGCAGGATCGATAACCCGTCATCCGCCATTTCCACCATGATCATCCGACTCATCCGCATCCCGGCTCTTTTCGCCACGCTCACCCTGGGCGCGGCCGCCGAATCAGCCGCCACCACCCAACCCGAGGAACCGAAAATCACCGTCGTCAGCACGGGCGGTGCCGAAATCAACCAACGGGAAAACACCATGACCTACATACGGGACGTGGTCTTCGAACATCCCGCCCAGGGCCTGCGCATCACCTGCGACCGCCTCGAAGTCGTGCGCGAGGAGCCGCCGCCGAGAGCACCCCTGCCCACCCTCGAAGAGGAGGCCGCCTCCGACACCCCGCCACCACCTCCGCCCGAATCCGCCGCCCAGCGGATCAAGGAAGCCACCGCCACCGGCAACGTAGTCATCGTCAACACCGACGAGGAAGAGGACGTGCGTCGCGTTGCACGCAGCCAGAAAGCCGTCTTCAAGGGCGACACCGAGGAGATCCACCTCCTTGGCTGGCCGGTGCTCGACGTCGGCAACATGATCTTCGAGGCCACGCAGGAAGACACCGTGATCATTCTCGTGGCGGATGGCAACCACCGTTTCATGGGCCCGATCCGCACCGTCGCCCAACCACCGGAGCGCGCCGCCGGTGCCGACACCACCTCAAACTGACCCCACACCCCTCCCCTCGCCAAGCGTGAACGAACCTCTGCTGCACACCAAGGGCCTGCGCAAAGTCTATGATGGCCGGGCCGTGGTCGACGGTGTGGACATCCATGTCAACGAGGGCGAGATCGTCGGCCTCCTCGGACCCAACGGAGCCGGCAAAACCACCACCTTTTACATGGTCGTCGGCCTCGTGCCGCCCAACGACGGACACGTAACCTTCCGCACACAGGACGTCACCCGCGAACCGATGTACCGCCGCGGCCGCGTTGGCATGGGCTACCTCCCCCAGGAGGAATCGATCTTCCGCCGCCTTTCCGTGCGTGAAAACATCATGGCAGTGATGGAAACCCGCGCCGACCTCGACCACCCGGCCCGCGAAAAGCGCTGCCAGGCGCTGATGGAGCGGTTCGGCATCGCTCACCTCGCCAACAACACCGCCCTCACTCTCTCAGGCGGCGAAAAGCGGCGCCTCACCATCGCACGATCACTGGTCACGGAACCTTCGCTGCTGATGCTCGACGAACCCTTCAGCGGCGTCGACCCCATCGCGGTCGCCGAAATCCAGGAAATCATCCTTGACCTCAAGCGCGCCGGCCTCGCCATCCTCATCACCGACCACAACGTGCGCGAGACCCTCAACATCGTCGACCGCGCCTACCTCATCTTCGAGGGCAACGTACTTCGCGAGGGTACGCGCGATTTCCTCATCAATGACCCTTTGAGCCGCGAATTGTATCTAGGCGAGCGCTTCACCATGTAAGCCAGGCGGGACCCACCGGCAGCCCACTCTTCTCACTCCAACCCAAAACAAGAAAGGAAAAACAGACAACCATGCAAACCGTAAACGTCAATCCGCAGCTTACCGTCACATGCCGCCACATGGACGTGACTGACGCCATCCGCTCCTACGCAAGGAAAAAAATCGACAGCCTCCACCTCGATTATCCGAGGATCATTGAGGCCAAGGTCATCCTCGACGTGCAAAACTTCCGCAACATCGCCGAGATCATTCTCTTCTGCGCCAACCACATCACCATCGAGGCCACCACGGAGCACGAGGACATGTATGCCGCCATTGACGAGACCATCGACAAGATCGCGCGCCGCATGCGCAAGCGCAAAACGCGCCTGCTCAAGAACAGCCGCCCACGCAACACATCGATCCGCCACATCACCGAGCAGATCTACCAGGCCGACGCCCTCGGCCCCGACGAGGAACACGAACAAGCCATCCAACAGATTGCAGAGGACGGCGTCGGCCTCCCGGACCTGGAGCCCCACCGCATCCACGACGAGCACTACCAGGTCCGCCCCCTCTACCGCGAGGAGGCCCTCATGGAAATGGAACTGACCGACAAGAATTTCCTCGTCTTCGCCAACGCCCTCACCGGACGGCTTTCCATCATCTACCGCCGCAAAGACGGCGACTACGGATTGATCGAACCCGAAATCTAATCCGCCATCCCAACTCATTCAACGCCCCGGCCCGCCAAACCATCCCGGCAGGCCGGGGCGTTTGCTTTTCGCCTCTTACCACCACTCTCGGCCCTCGGCGCGGTGTAAAATCCAGTCAGTCATTTATTGCAAAATACTTGCATTAATGACGGGCCGTGTCATACTGCGCTGTGGAGTGCCGCGCCCCTCTCAGCCGCCGTCGTCTGGGTCCTTTGTTCCGGGATCTTGCCGTAGGATTTGAGCCGCAGATGTATTTCTGGGGGCGCGACGCCGCGCACCCGGACGGCAACCTGTTCCAACGTTACGGATTTCAGCGGCGACCCTCCAACGGCCTGCAAGGCACATCGTGTTACAGCCTGCCATGGCAAGGGGGCCGGATCGAACTGCATGGCTCGCATGCAGGCTGGTTTGGCGAAAACGAGGGGTTTCTTTTCGTCCGCCCGCTTCTGCGTTGCGTCCACTGGCTGGGCGGCGACCCTCCGGTGCCCGGCGAGTGGCCGCAGCACCGGTTTTGCGCAGGCTCTCCGCCCGCGCTGTTTCCTCTCGCCCGGCACTTCCTGGCCTGGTGGCTCGAACATGAGACTTTCGTCAGGGAAATCGCGGGCCAACGTTTCCGAATCGCCTGCCATCGACAATACCGCAAACTCCCAAGAACCAAGACCTGGCTCGCACCGGACGCCGCCTCGGAGTGGATCCAAGGCTTCATCGAAGCACCAGAAACCCTCCCGCGCGCCCGCCGGTTTTCCACCTCAAACAACACCACTCCCGCATGAACACTCCCTTCCAATCCTATGCCGAATGGCACGCTGCCATCACCGGACCCTGTGCCATGACCCTTACCCGCGAATACTGCGAAAAACGAATCGCCGCCCTTCAGGACGAAAAAGCTCCCGGCACCAAACCCTTCCTTGACACCTACGGCCCAAGATACTGCAAAATCTATGCCGTCCAAATTTTGCTTGAACACCCCTGCTCGGACCGCGGACTTTAGCCCGTCCGAGTGATGCTCCACACACCAATCTCCCAAGCCACGCACACATCGCAAAGCATGCTTTCCGCTCCCCTCCAAGCAAGCCAACCACCCCCCCAATAAATCATGCTCTCAAAGCTTGGCTTCCACCAGAAAATGGACTGTGATCAGCTGAAAATCGGGATCAAAATCAACATCGAAACCCGAATGTGCCCCGGTGGGAACCTCCCCACCGTCGGCCGTCACCGCACGCGCAGGAAATCGCGAATCGAATCGGGCAAGTCTGACGAAGCGAGCCACTCATCGGCAGCCTCCGAATCGCGGAGCCGCCATTCGGGGAAGCCGTCGACCAAGTTGCCGAGGCGCATGCGCGGATCGGGAATACGATCGGCCCAGCGCACGGCAGCTTCGGGATCATTCGCACGGATCCCACGTATGTAGCCGACGATGGCCGATGTAAAGTGCTCCCCGCCCTCCTGCAACAAGAGCCAATCCCCCGCCGACGCCGGGTCGATGTAGGCCCAGGCTGCAACGCTGGGGCGCAGGATGAGGGTGGCATGGGGAAGAAAGCGCAGCGGGTTTTCGCCAAAGGCGAGGCAGCCCATCCAGATGGCAGTTTCGAGGTCGCCAAAATCCTCGGGCAACTGGTCCCGGGCGGGGAAGAAATCCGGGAGTCGGTCGGGGTGCAGCCAGCTTTCCTCGTGCCTTGCACGGCTGTAAATCCGGGAAAACACACCGACCGCCGCATAAAGATCGGGCTGAGCCGCGAGCCAACGGACGAACTCCGCTTTGCGCGCCGGGTTTTCAAGCTGCCTCCCAATGAAATCCGTTGCAATGGATCGGCGGTTGCCGATAACCGTCCAGGTGAAATCCGAAATGCCATCCTCGGGCTGTGGCAGGCCGCTCGCCAGCTCGTCGAGGGCGCGCGGGAAGTCGGTTTGGACAAGGGTATCCCTGGCCTCGGCAGCGATTTCGAGGAATTCCGGGCGAGCGATTTTTGGCAGGCCATGGGCAAGCGCGGCGGCGGGATCCGATCTGAGCCACACCGCGTGAATCTCAAACGGCAGGTCGTCGTATTGCCCACCCGGCTCTCCGCAGCAGGCACAGTCGCCGGTGGCGGGGTGCGCTGCCTGTAAGGCCATGGCGAAATCCAGCGCCGCCATCGGGTCGTGCTTCGCCCAGACCAGCACGCCCGCCAGCCAGAGCGCGTCACGGGCGTCGGGTTGCCGCTGGCGCACCCATGCTTCGAGTTCCTCCCCCGGAATGGCGTCAAGTGCTGCCCAATGGCCGGCATCAAGGGGCTTTCCCACCTCCTCCCCCGCCCGGGACTGTTCAAGAACACGAATCAGCGTCGCGACGTCCGGCGCGGCCTCGCCCCCGGTTTGTGGATTTTCCCATAGATCGGCGGGATTCGTGTCGGCGGATTCGACGGTGCGGACAGCATTCACCGCAATCACGCGCAACGCTGACCAGATGGCCAGGCAGACCATCATGGTGAAAAAAAAGGATATGGCGAAGGATTTCATGAAGGAAAAATTTGCTATAAATACCCATCGTCTCGTTCCAGTATTGCAATGAGCAATCCAGCCTCATCTTCAGACAAACTCTCTCGAATCCAATCGCGCCCTATACTCCCGCTCCGCGCGCACGATTCCAGCGCCCGCAGGCGCAGGCCGGGATCGTGAATGCGAAGGGCGGTAGCCACAGGGTCGGGGTGGTCCGGTCCGTCTGCCGACCCGCGCCGTGTCGCGGTCACGATTGCTTGCACCATCCGCAGGCGCAGCGCATCCCATTCGGCTCCACCGCTGACCTCCCCCAACGCCGCCAGTTGCCCGAGCTGCACCACTCGTTCGTCTAGCGACGACTCGGACAACCTCACCGTTGCTGCCATGTTCGGGAGCAATTCCTCGGGCACTTGGCCCCTCCACCATTCCACCCACTCGGTATCGCCAAGATGATGGGTGGCAAAATGGGAAGCGAGTTCGGCACGCAAAAGCGGCTCCTCGAATTCGCCGACGCGCTCCCGAAGCTCCGCCCCCGGAAATCCCCGCCAGCTGAGCAAATCGAGCAGCCGTTGCCGGTGTCTGCCGCCACTCTCCGGCAGCGCCTGCCAGAGCTTTGCGACCAGATCCGGATTTGTGCTGATTGCGGAGGAAATGGCGTCCTCCACTCCGGTCGAGAAGCTTGATGAGCTGATTTGCGGAATCCCCTGGTAATAGCGGATGGCACCGGCGGGATCATTCGGCAACAGCCAGGTCATGATCCCCCGCTGAAACGTCCTGATCTGATGATCGGGAATCCGCTCATTCCCGATCTCGAGAACTGCGCCCAAATCAGACTCGGCAGCGGCCACGACGACACGCAACAGACCGAGCCCGCACAATCCGCACGGGCAGTCCATTAACGGCAATATTGCCAGCAAATCCCCTGGCATCGCGCGCGGCTCCCAGCGTTCCGCCAGCGCCGCGATCACACTCCCGTACCACACGCTGCCGCGAACGGAAGGTGGTGCCTCGCGCCCCAGGCCGACGAGCACGTCGTGCATCCATGGCGTGGGCAGCCGCCACACAGTCGCCACCGCGCGATCTGCGGCCAGGGAGCCAAGCCCATAGCGATCGGCGATCTCAAGCAGCGCATGCACCGCTTCATCCGGAGAACGAAAAGACAACGGCCTCGGCAGGCCCGGGTAACTCCCATCTCCCGGCGTGAAGCGCATGGGCACGCGCTCGGCCTGCTTTGGCATGGAGACCGCCGCATCAAGTTGGGACTTTTGAAAATCACGCCAGGCCAGCACCAACGGGATGGCACTAATCGTTACGGCTGCCACCAGCCCCCACACCGCAGAACTCATCGTTTTCCCCAGCCCGGAAGCCGCGCCACACGTGGCCCCTCCCCCAACCGATGTCGCCTGCTCGGCCATACGCGCAGACCAAGCTGCCGAATTTGGGGTGCCTACCATCAAGAGCGATGCCAACCCGCGCTCGCTTTCCACAGCGAAGCCCTTTCGCAGGCGCGCAAGAGCCCGCTCCACGCGCTTTTGAGCCGCCGCCTCGCTGATACCCAAAGCCCTGCCTGCCTCCGCATGACTCCGTCCCTCCACATGCCGCATCCAGACCAGCCTTCTTTCGTCCTCTCCCAGATCGAACAAAATCTCATCAACACCCCGTTGCCCGGTCATTGGTTCGCAAAGCCCGTCTGCCGCCGCCGCCACGCGCGCTTCGCGCCGGGCTCGGCGCGCCTCGCCTCGCAACATTTTCCCCGCCACAAACCAAGTATGCTTGTGCAGCCAGCCGCCCAAGCCATCGCAGTGCACTGCCGCCCCACGCCGATATAAATCCAGGAAAACCATCTGGCACACATCCTCCACCAAATCCCGTCGCTTCCCACAACGCCGCAAAGCTGTGCCGCGAACCAAGGGAAGAGTCAGCTCAACCACCTGTCGGAACGCCTCATGACCGCCATCCGTAAGGTGGCGCCGCCAGGCATCGGCAGCCGACTTAAATGCGAACTCGGACATCTTCACCTATGAATAACCCGCAAACCAGGGAAATACGACAACAACAAACGAAATTTTGAAGATTCATCGTATAGTTCCACGCCTTGGCCCCCGCTGCTCCGCAGCTGCCAGCACCGGCGCTCCAGCCCTCCCCTTCCATGAACCTAGACCTTCACTTTCCTCCCCGCCAAAAACTTGCATTCCTCCCCACCCCGCTGCACGAAATGCGCCGCCTGCGCGAGGCGGTCGGCGGCCCCGCCCTCTTCATCAAACG
>SLCJ01000351.1 GCA_007125835.1 Verrucomicrobiales bacterium
AGCCGATGCGTAGCAACAACCCCCAACACGGCTCATCCAGTTTCCATATTCATCCGGCTCCACGCCTGATTTCCTGGGGGTTGGTCAGGATGTCTGAGGCTGCGAAGAACATCATTAAAGACCAGCTGGTGATACTTACGGGCAAGAGTCATAGGGGCGTGTTGGTTCGCCGAGTCGAGGCGAAGGTGCAGATCCAGGACCAATACCGCACGATGGTTTTCATCACCAACAACATGGATTGGAGTCCGGCCACGGTATGCGACCTCTACCGCCGCCGCTGGGACATCGAGGTGTTCTTCAAGCAGGTCAAGCAGTGCCTGAAGTTGAGCAACTTTCTTGGCCACAGCGCCAATGCGGTGCGCTGGCAGGTCTATTCGGCACTGCTGGTCTATGTGCTGCTGCGCTACATGGCGCATCTAAGCCAGTGGGGGCACAGCTTTGCCAGGCTATTTGCTGTATGCAGGTCCGCGGTGTGGGAACGCCTCGATTTGATCGCATTGCTCAAATCCTATGGGACAGCATCAGGGCGGTTTAAGGTGGTCGGGGCCTTCGATCAGGCGTGGTTTGCTGGTTTTGAGCCGACCTCAAGCTGACAGGAGTGTCGGCCCTCCGGCACCCTTACCCTACTCCTCCGCCGTCGCCGTTGAGCACCCCTCCCAGACGGTGGCACCACGCAGCGGAGCTGCCAAACTCAATCCGTCGATTCACACCACGCCAAACTCATATCGGGTGCTCCGCCCGCCACCGGTCGGGGTAAGCGCTCCGAGGCGGGCGAGGTGTTGGAGGTCGCGGGTGGCGGTGGCTTTCGAGGCACCGGTAAGAGCGATGTATTTCCGCGCGTTCATGCCACCGGCAAATCCGTCCGGCCCGGCCTCGAACATGCGGCGGATCACCTTGAGCTGCCGCCCGTTGAGATCGCGCTCGTGGCGTTGGAAAAAACGGAATTTCCGCAGCACGAAGCGGACACGGTTTTCCGCGTCCTGCTGGGCTTCGAGGGCGATGCCCGCGAACCAACGCACCCATGCGGTCGTTTCCTGGCTCCTCTGGGCGGATTGCAGGGCTTCGTAATACTCCCGCCGCCGCGCCTCGATGACCTTGGAAAGACTGATCAAAACTGGCCGACCGATCCCCTGGGACAATGCTTTTTCGGCAAGAGCACGACCGATGCGACCATTGCCGTCCTCGAAGGGGTGCAGGCTCTCGAAATACAAGTGCACCAGCGCCGCCCGGACCGGAGCGTGCGGGATCGCACACGTTCCGCCCGGGGTGGTTTCGTTGAACCACCCAATAAAACGCGCCATTTCCGCAGGGATGCAGTCGGCGGGCGGCGCTTCGAAATGCACCGTGGGGCGATCTATCCGCCCCGAAACCACCTGCATCGGATCGCCACCCGTGCGCCAAGTACCTACCTTCAATGGCGTCGTGCCGCCCAGAAGCATCCTATGCCAGCAGAACAGGTCAGCTTCGGAGAGTGGTGCGCAGAAGCTCTCACGAACACACACCATCAACTCGCCAGCTCCATCGGCAAGACGGCTGTCCACCCGCTGTGGCTCGGCATTGAGACCGAGGTGGTTGCGGATGGAGGACATCACATCCTGAGGATTCAGTGATTCTCCTTCAATGGCCGAGGTCTTGACCGCTTCGGCGATCATCAGATCGAGCAAGGCCTCAGTCCCGAGTTTCTGCGGCAGCCCCTCCAGCAAACCGCCAACTCGTCCGGCATGGTCCGCAAACGCAAGCAAAACAGGTTCCATGCCATGCAGGTTGTAACGAAATTCCGGCCAATCCGGAAGCTGCCAATTGTAATCCATGAGCCGATAATAGCCCGTAATCAGCTCATTATAAAGTGTAATTTTGAGGTGAATCAGGTTCCTATTCGGCTCAATCCCCGCGCTTGGGCAATCTTGGCTGTCTTGGAAACCGAAAGGAGAAAGGAGAGCCAATGCAGGCTTTCCGCTGTGCCGAAGGCACAAAAGATCAAAGCCCGGGGTTTCCAACCCTTGGAAACATCGCGGTTGATAAATGCATCCTGATGGGACGCTGGCAAGCGTGACATCAATGCCAGCGTGTCTGCGAGACCCATGCAAATATAATTTGGATGGCAAAGATTTTGAGTGTTGGCAGGCATTGTTTTGGTTGATTCGGACACCATGCCGAAAATATCCTTGGAACGACGAATGGGAGGGCTATACTCGCTCTGAATGAACAGTCCAGCCCGCACCTCTCGTTACAGGGGATTCCGCCAAGATGTGGAGAAGGTGGAATTACAGTATTCAGCCCTCCTCACACCCAAGCGCGTCCCCGCCATGGTGTGCGCTGCGCTCCTTTTTCTTCCCTGGGGCAGCGCTCGTGGCGAACTTCCACCGACGGTGGTGGAACGGGTGCAGCAGAGCGTTGTTTTGGTTGGGTATCCAGGAAACAGGGGCACTGGTTTTTTGATTGACGGCAACGGGCTGATTTTGACCAATGCGCATGTGGTTCCGGAAGGTGGGCAGCCAGCTACGATCACGTTTACCGACGGCACCAGCGGCAGCGCCACATTTGTTTCCTACGATCCCAACGGAACCGATTTGGCGGCGCTTCGGTTTGATGGGAGCTTGCCGCCGGACGCGCAATACCTCGGCATCGGACAGCGCTCGGATGTATGGGTCGGCATGCAGGTTTTTTCCGCAGGCATCCCTTTTGTTCTCTACCGCCCCATCCTCGCGACGGGCATGATCGGTCACCACCGCACTTCGCATGGCCTTTTTGTGGTGGACGCAGCGATCAGCAGCGGCAGTTCCGGATCGCCGGTTTTCAATGTCGAAGGGACCGTCCTCGGCATGTCCACTACGAGTCTGCTTGACAATGATGGGGATAGCTGGCACGGCAGCGGTTTTCAGATCGCAATTGATGCGGGGGAGATCGGTCGCTTCGTCGAAGCGCTTGCCCGTGGCGAACGAGAGGCAGTCCGCACCGCCCATATTGAAGCCTTGCGGATGCCCCTGCCGCACCTCGATATGGGACGAGTGGTTGAGGATTCCCTCGGGGAGGGTGATGATCGCCTTGAAAACGACCTCGAATACATCAAAGGCTACACCGTCGATCTCATCGAAGGATTGACCTACCGAATTTCTCTGCAGTCCGATGACTTCGACGCATACCTTCTGCTTTTCAGCAGCGATGCCCGGGTCGCAGCGGAAAATGACGACGCCCATGAAGGCACGACGGATTCCGAGATCATTTTCATTCCCGCGACGAGCCAGCGTTTTGTCCTGGGGATAACCAGTTTCATGCGTGGGGAGACCGGCCCCTTCCGATTGAGCATGGAGCAGATCCAGTTCGCGGTGAAAGACACCATCGAGGCCGTGCTCACGGACGAGTCTCCCGTGCAGGACGGAGGGCGCCGCTATTTTGAATTGCCCCTGGAGGGCCGCCGCGCCGCACTTGCGGTGACGATGCGGAGCGAAGATGTGGATAGCTTCCTCTCCATCCATGATGCCGATGGCGAAATGGTCGCCATGAATGACGACCTCGACGAGTTCACAACGGACGCCCAGATCATTTTTCACACGGAGGAAGGAAGCAGCTATACCATCCGGGCAAGCACCTTCAGTCCCGGCGAGTTGGGGGCATTCACGCTGACAATTGCATGGCCTGAGTAATGGTGCGCCGATGAGCGGTGGGTTGGGTCGTTGCTGCTGGTCACACAACTCCCAAAGCGGTTGAGGACATCCGCACTCCAAGACGCTGCCGCGCATACGGGGGCTTTGCGATGGAGGGGCGTGGTTTGGCTTGCCACCACCTGAGTTTTAGGGAGCCCTCCCTTCATCCCGTAGGGATGCCAGATCGTAGCCGGGGGTCGAGCCCGCCCTGCGGGCGACACCCCCGGAAACAAACACCCAAGCAACCGCATCCTGAAGGGATGCCAGAAGGGCGTCGGCAGTCTGCGAGACCCATGCAACGAAAATTTGGAAGGCATGGATTTATGGATTTAGTAGTGAACGCATGGCCGAAGAGAAGAAAAAGTGCGACGGTCATAGACACGCCGCTACAAGGATCCGTCATTTTGCGGCCCGCTTACCCCCAGCGTGCAGGACCGGGTGTGTGCACGTGTGGGGTTTGCAGGAGGGCGGGTAATGAGATCGGATCGGGATCAGGGAGCATCGTCGGCGATGCCGATGGCGTCGAGGATGCGGTTGAGATCGGAGGTGCCGTGGAAGGTGATTTCGATGCGACCTTTGGTTTTCGCTTTTGCATCGTCGCCGGGGGCGGCGTGGTAGTGGACGCGGACCTGGGTGGAGAGGTGGTCGCGGAGGGATTTTTCGACGGCGAGGATGTGGGGATCGGTTTCGGCGTCGGTATTGTGCTTGGGTGCGGGCGGGTTGAGGATGGCGGCGGCCTTGCGTTCGGTTTGGCGGACGTTGAGCTTGGCGCGGACCACCTCCTGGGCGAGCCGCATGCGGGCTTCGGTCTCCTTGAGCGAAAGGATGGCTTTGGCGTGGCCGGTGCTGATCAGCCGGCTGGAGAGCATATCGCGGATGGGTGGCTCGAGTTCGAGCAGGCGGATGGCATTGGCGACGGTGGCGCGGCTTTTGCCGACTTTGGCAGCGACTTCCTCCTGTTTGAGGGAGAAGTCGCGGCGGAGGCGGTCGTAGGCTTCGGCTTCTTCGATGGGATCGAGGTCTTCGCGCTGGATGTTCTCGATCAGCGCCATTTCGAGGACATCGCGGTCGCTGGCCTGGCGGATGATGACGGGCACCTCGGCGAGGCCGAGCAGGCTGGACGCGCGGAAGCGTCGTTCGCCGGCGATCAGTTCGAGTCCGGCGGGTGTTTCGCGGACGATCAGGGGCTGGATGATGCCGTGTTCCTGGATGGACAGCTTCAGCTCTTCGAGCTGGGCTTCCTGGAAGTGGCGGCGGGGCTGAAGCGGGCTCGGAACGATGCGCTTCAAGCCGACTTTGCGCACCATTTCCCCGTCGCGCGGGGCGGAGGGGTCGGGTGCGTTGGAGGGGGATTTGCGGATTAGGGCTCCGAGTCCCTTGCCAAGTGCCGGTTTGCTCATAGGGGTAGGCAGTTTCCGCCGCGCCGGGGGAAATGTCAATCGTTCGCGATGGGTTTCATGGCGAGAGTTTTGGCAGCAAGGTGTGGCCCGCTCCGGCTCAGAAAGGGATTGCCGGCCGCGAGTCGAGGTGGAAGACCTGACCCGAGATCGACGTGCAGGTGAGCAAAAAGGCAATGAACCGGGCGGACTCGTCCGTGGTGGTGAAGCGTCCGAGGGTGTGGGATTCGAGGGCTCGCTGTGCCGCCGCCGCCGGAGCCCGGCGGGTCATGGCGGTGTCCATCCACCCTGGCAGCACGACATTGCTCTGGATTCCTTTGGCTCCGTATTCGCGGGCCATCGAGGCACTGAAGGCGACGAGCGCCGCTTTGGACGCCGCGTAGGCGGCCTGGCCGATGGCACCGGACAGACCGGCACGGGAGCCAATGTAAATGAGTTGCCCGCCGCCCGTGCGCAGGAGCAGGGGCAGTGCGGCGCGGGTGCAGGCCATGGCACCGCGAAGGTTGGTGGTCATTACATGCTGCCAGCGTTCGGGCGTGAGCCGCGCCACCGGTGAGTCGCCGGTGGTGCCCGCATTGAGGATCAAGGCGCGGCATCCGGGCAGGTCGCTGAAGAACCGGTGGACGGATTCTCCGCAGGTGACATCCAACTCAGATCGCCCGGGACTTCGCACGTCCCAGCCGCCTTCACGGAGGATCCGTGTCAGGGCCTGCCCGAGGGCCCCCTGGCCACCGGTGATCACAGCCAGCGGGGCGTTGGCGGCGCTCATTCGCGTGAAGCGGTCTCGCGCGGACGCAGCACGACGTCGTTGGCGCGGTATTGCACCGTGGCATCGGCAGCTTCCGCGAGATACTCGAGGACGACCGTGACTGGGACATTCCTGAGGCGGAGGCCGGTGATTTCGCGTTCGCGGAGTTGGCCACTTGGGTCGACCACGACGAAGTTGATTTCAGTCTCGATGGTTCTTCGGCGGAGGAACTCAAGGACGTCGCTCAGTTCAACACCGTCAAAGTCGATGTTGTCGATGGTGATGGCTGCCAGCTTTCCGCGGGCGGCCGTGTTGGCGGCCCGCTGTTGCTGGTTGGAGACCCTCGTGCGGAGGTCGCGGGTGGCAAAGTGATTGGGCTGGCGCGCGAGGATGCGGTCCGCCAGGTCGATTGCTGTGTTCCAGTCGCCGCGCTGCTCGGCTTCGAGCGCCTGGCGGTGAAGCGCGCCGATACTTTCGGCGGCCAAGACCGGCGGCGGAGCGACAACGACCCAAGGAACCAAGGCGGCCACAAGCAGGAGCCTGCGTAGAGGACGGAAGAAGGTTTTCATAATGGCACAGGATTCCACCACACGGAACGCGCTGCAAGGGGTTTTGGACTTGGGGATAATCTGGATGCCGGAGCCTCAGACATGCGGTGGGTGGCAGGCATTCTTGAGCGGCAATGCATCTCGACCAATGAGGGGCGATCCATCCATCGCCCGAGGATGGGATTGCGAACGTTCGAGCGCGAAGCGCCCTCTCATCCCCACCTTCATCCACATCGGCGAAGGAGGTTCGCCGCTGATTGGTTTTCCGAGATCCTTATCCCGTTGCCAAACTCACCCTGTTCTGCTGTAATTTGGGATCAATCAGCTTCCATCCAGATCCGGATGCCGAAGGATGCGCGCAAGGCAATCCATGAGAATCCCACAAAAAACGCCGCCATGGATCCTGAGGATCCGCGGCGGCGTGGCTGCGGAGAGGGTCTCTCCGTGAAATCAGCGGGAGTAGAGTTCGACGACGAGGTTTTCGTTGACCTGAGGATCGATCTCGGAGCGCTCCGGGGCGCGGACAACCGTGCCGGTGAACTGATCGGCGTCGAAGGTCACCCAGTCCATGAGCGGCGTGTGCGACGTCTGTTCAAGCATGCGCAGGGCGAGCTGACGCGAGGCAGGCGAGGTAGCCACACTGATTTTGTCGCCCTGTTTGCAGGAATAGGACGGGATGTCGCAGCGCTTGCCATTGACGAGAATGTGCCCGTGGTTGACGAATTGTCGCGCCGCCCGGCGGGTGCGGCCAAGGCCCATGCGGTAGACCACGTTGTCGAGGCGCAGTTCGAGGAGCTGGATCAGAATGTCGCCGGTGACGCCGCGGCGGCGGACCGCTTCGGCAAACGTAAGGCGGAACTGCTTCTCCAGAAGGCCGTATTGGAGGCGCAGCTTCTGCTTCTCGCCCAACATGACGGAATAGTCGGATTTTTTCGAACGGGCGGAGCGGGCTCCGTGCTGGCCGGGACCGTAGGGTCGGCGTTCGAGCGCTTTGCTGGGGCCGAAAAGGGCGACTCCGAAGCGGCGGTTGATTTTCTCGGTGGGGCCGGTGTAGCGTGCCATGGAAATTGAGGGATCGGAAGTGAAATGAATGGGCGGACGGATCAGACACGGCGCGCCTTGGGCGGGCGGCATCCGTTGTGCGGGATGGGTGTGACGTCCTTGATGGTGGTGATGTCAATGCCGATGGCCTGGACGGCGCGCACGGCGGATTCGCGGCCGGCTCCGGGGCCCTTCACGCGCACCTCGGCCTCCTTGAGCCCGTGGCCCATGGCCTGGCGGCAGGCATCCTGTGAGACAAGCTGCGCGGCGTAGGCGGTGCTTTTGCGGGAGCCTTTGAAGCCGAGTTTTCCGGCGGAGGACCATCCCAGCGCATTGCCGCGGAGGTCGGTGACATTGACCTTCGTGTTGTTGAATGTGGCCTGGATGTGAACAATGCCGGAGTGGACGTTCTTGCTGCCCTTGGCCTTGACGATTTTCGGCTTCTCCTCCTGTCCGCCGTCAATCTGCAGGAAGATGTCCTTGTTGCGGGGATCGTCCTTGCGCGGGGCCTGGCCTTCCTCCTTGGCCACCTCGGGTTGGACGGGTGCTGGCGCGCCGGCAGCGGGCTTCGCTTCGGCCGCAGGCTTCTCCTCGGTAGCGGGCTTCGCTTCTGGGGAAGGCTTCGCTTCTGGGGAAGGCTTCGCTTCTGGGGAAGGCTTCGCTTCTGGGGAAGGCTTCGCTTCCGCGGGGGCAGCGGGCTGTTCGGCGGTGGCCGGAGTTTCCGTCGGGGCCGTTTCGGCAGCGGGTGTGGCGGCGGTTTCGGTGCCGTCCTGGGTTTTGGGATCCTTTTCCTCGGACATGGTGTGATGGGGAAGGGTTCGTGGCGTGAGTCGCGGGTGTCGGCGGATCACTTGCCGCCCGCCTTTTTGGCGGCGCCGATGGTTTTGCGCGGACCTTTGCGGGTGCGGGCGTTGGTGGATGTACGCTGGCCGCGGACCGGAAGACCGCGGCGGTGGCGGATGCCGCGGTAGCATTGGATCTGCTGCAAACGCTTCAGATGCGCCTGCAATTCGCGGCGAAGGTCACCTTCGATGAGCACTTTGTTGCCGGCAATGATCTGCGTCAGCGCGTTGAGCTGGTCGTCGCTGAGCTGTCCGGCACGGATGTCTGGATCGACGCCCGCCTCACGGAGGATGCGCTTGGCCATGGGCCGACCGATGCCGTAAATATACGGAAGGGCGGCCTCGATTCGTTTGTCGTTGGGGATGTCTACTCCCAGAAGGCGTGGCATGGCTTTTGTATGGGTTGGCTTGGTCTCGAAATGGGTCTGGAAGGCAGCGGGGCGGTTGTTTTCAGCCCTGCCGCTGCTTGTGGCGGGGGTTTTTGCATATCACGCGCACGACGCCATTGCGCCGGATGACCCGGCAGGATTCGCACAGGCGCTTGACGGAGGGACGAACTTTCATGGGTATGAGGTAAGGCGTGGATTGGCGGTGCTTGTGTCGCGGTTAAGACCGCCTCGGAACGAGCCGTTCCGATAGGAAACCCGCGGCATGAGGCACCTGAGCCATGCGCGGGCGGGTCGGAACTGTAGCACCCCGGGCCACTCTTGCAAGTGCCTGTTTAAAAAAAAATTATGCTTCGGGGACCTAGGCGATCCGGGTGGTAAAATGATTGGCTTTTGCGCCCTTTACCCTTTGTGCGTACTGGGTATGCTTCCGGCATGGATGGTCTCTATTCCTTGGGCGGTGTTGAGGGCGGGGGGAGAATCGACCCGCGCCTGCTGCTCACCGCGTACGCGTCGGGTATTTTCCCGATGGGCCTGGAGGATGGGAGTCTCGGCTGGTTTGCCCCGGATCCCCGCGGCATCCTGCCTCTCGACGGTCTCCGAATTTCAAAAAGCCTGCGCCGCGTCATCCGCGGTGGACGTTTCTCGATTTCCTCGAACCAGGATTTCGAGGCGGTGGTCAATGGCTGCGCCGACCGCGAATCGACGTGGATCGACGACCGGATCCGGGAAAGTTACCTCGAACTGCACCGGCTCGGGTGTGCGCATTCGGTGGAAGCCCGGGATTCGGGCGGACTTGCCGGCGGCCTGTATGGCGTGGCTCTCGGCGGTGCCTTTTTCGGCGAGTCGATGTTTTCCCGGCGCAACGATGCCTCGAAAGTGTGCCTGGCGCACCTCGTCCAACGCTTGCGGGCTGGTGGTTTCCGCTTGCTTGATGTCCAGTGGTCCACGCCGCACTTGCAACGGCTCGGCGTAACTGAAGTGCCGCGGCGGGAGTATGAAAGGAGGCTGGCCGACGCGCTGGAGGTCGACGGGCACTGGGAGGATGGAGAATGGGAAGCGCCTTGCTCTGGGGCGCGTTTTGCGTAACCTGCCCGCCATGAATAGAACACCTGTCGCCGTTGTCGGCGCGAGCGGATACTCCGGCATCGAGCTTCTGCGCATTCTTTTGCAGCACCCCGGATTCGATCTGATGAACGTGACGTCGCGCCAGTTCGCCGGGCGTCCGGTGGCGGATGTGTTTCCGCAATTCGGCGGCTGCGCGGCGGCGGAAAGCCTTGTCTTTACCACTCCAGAAGTGGGCGCACTGATCGCCGGGGAAGCTGAGATTGTGTTCCTCGCCCTGCCTCATGGCGTGGCCGCCGGGTATGCGCTGCCGCTCGTGGAGGCCGGGAAACGGGTCGTGGATCTGAGTGCGGACTTCCGCCTCCGGGATGCGGCGGTGTATGAGGAATTTTACGGAGCCCCCCACCCTTCCCCTGAGTGGCTCGCGCAGGCCGTCTACGGTCTGCCCGAGGTCCGGCCCGATGAGATTTCGAAAGCCCAACTTGTGGCTTCTCCCGGATGTTATCCCACCAGTGTGCTGCTGCCCCTGTTGCCCCTGCTCCGCAACGGCTTGCTCGACACCGGATCGTTAGTCATCCACAGCATGAGTGGCACCAGCGGTGCCGGGCGCAAGGAGTCGCTACCCCTGCTGTTCGCCGAATGCAACGAGAGCGTGCGGGCCTACAGCGTGCCCAAGCACAGGCATTTGAGCGAGATCGAGCAGGAACTCTCACTCGCCGCCGACACTGCAGTTCGTGTCACTTTCGTCCCGCACCTGATTCCGGTCACGGCGGGAATCCACACGTCCACGGTGGCGCAACTCGCTTTGGGTATCGGCTCCGGGGAGGTGACCCGGGCACTTGGCGAAGCCTATCACGGCAAGCCCTTTGTCCGGCTGCTCGGCGAAGGCGGGTGCCCGGATACCCGTCACGTCGTGGGCGGCAATTTCATCGACATCGGCTGGTCTGTGGAT
>SLCJ01000319.1 GCA_007125835.1 Verrucomicrobiales bacterium
ACTTGTTTCCGAGCCCAGGATGCCAAGCCATTCGATGGCGATGGCTTTCGCTTCGACGTGCGCGCCGGATTGGATGAACGTCAGCAGCATGTTCTCGCGCCGGGCGCGCACCACCTCATCGCCGATGCCGTCGAAGATAGTCTGGCGGGCGGCGGTCAGATGGGAGAGAGGCTCACCTTGGCGATAAGAGGCGAATCGCTCAAGTGCGGTGGTGGCCTCGCCTGCCGCCGCACCGGCAACCGTTGTCGTCCATACAAGGACGGCGTAAAAAAAGGCGTGAATGGATCTCATGGCTGATGATTTAGGCGTCAAGCGACCAGGGCGCGCGCATGGGAGCGGCGAGCAAGCGGTTGGCGATGTGATCGTCGACAAAGCACTCGCGGCCATGGTCCCAGCGCAGCGGGCGCTGCAGGTCGATGGAGATATTTACAAGATGGCAAAGGGTGGTGGAGAGGTGCGCGGATTCGATCGGAGCTGCGGGTTCGCGGCCATCTCGTATCGCATCGAGAAAATCCTGATAATGGTGCCTCGGCCATGGATCAGCGAGGGGACCCGGATGTTCAGCAAGCAGGGATTTCGGATGGGCATCGATCCTGCCACGGTCCGCACAGACCCACCCCTCATCGCCCATCACAAGCACATCCATGCGCCCATGCGCCTCGCCCGGCGTCGCAAAGATCAGTTTTGTATTATCGGCGTAGGTGAATTCAGCGCGCCACTTATCATACGCGTCATAGACACCCTCGCCGGGAGCTTCGCCCTGTGCCTCGATGGTAACAGGTGCCTCGTGATCCCGCCCCAGAGCCCATTGCGCACAATCGACATGATGCGATCCCCAGGCGGTGATCCACCCGCCTGAGTAATCGCGGATGTGGTACCAGCCAACCCCTCCGTGCCCGCGGCAACGCCCCGGTGTATAGGGTTTCCATGGCGCCGGGCCAAGCCAGAATTCGTAGTCAAGCCCGGCCGGAGGCTCTGCGGGATTCGGATCGCCACCCCGCACGCCGTATGGTGAGGTGGCGATGGCCGTATGCACCCTGCCGAGCCGCCCGGAATGTGCCAGCCAAGCCGCATGCTGAAATGTACGAAGCGAGCGCTGTTGGGCGCCGTGTTGGAGCACCACCCCGTGTCGTCGCACGGCCTCGACGATGGCTCGCCCCTCGGCAATCGTAAAAGCGACCGGTTTCTCGAGATACACGTGCTTTCCCGCACGGACGGCAGCAAGCGTGTTAAGCCCATGCCAGTGATCCGGAGTGGCGATGGAAACCGCGTCGATGTCATCCCGAGCCAGCAGCTCGCGGAAATCACTATACTCGGCGCAGTCATGATCGCCCTGTATCTCGTCCGCCATGGCCTTTGCCGCTGCCGCAGCCTGGCGGTTGACGTCGCATACGGCAACCAGCCGCGAATCGCTCAGCGCACACCACATTCGAACGTGCTGCATCCCCTGCCCTCCAGACCCGATCACGGCAAGATTCAGGCGACGTGATGGTGGGGGCTTCGGCGCGGCGGCCGCCAGACCGGGAAGGGCCAATGGCAGGGCCGCGGCCAGGGCACCGCCAAGGAACCCACGGCGTGTATGGCGTGGGTGGGAAACAGAAGAACGCGAAACAGTGTGCATGGCTGATGCGATGAAGTTTCCATACCTGCGGGTATGGTAAGAGTCAAAACAGCGGCGGCGGGGCGGATCTTTCAATATTCCACGGATTTTCGGATTCACGCGGCGAGGCCGACCTGATCGAGCAGGGCAGCGCAGATGCGGCGTTCGGCGCTCGGGGCACACAGGGATGGCTCGAAAAGGGCCCGGAGTTTGTAGCCCTCCATCGCGGCCAGCATCAGGTCGACGGCGGCCTCGGCATCCCTTGATTCAGCCTCGCCGGATGCAATGGCGTCAGTTAGCAGATCGACATAAAAGATGCGCACCGAATCGAAAAACGCGCGCCAGCCGGAACGGACATCTGCGTCGTGCAAAGAAAGAGTGAAAAGTTCAAGTGTGAAGGTGCGGTTGGCCTCGTCAATCAGACACGTGCGCACCGACGCGCGAACCGCACGTTTGAGTTTCGCAGATGGCGACCGCGCACGCTTGATCTCTCGGGCCATCTGCTCGTGCCAACTCCGGTAGTAGTGCCCGCAGGCGGCAAGAACAATCTCGTCTTTCGATCGGTAGTGCCAGTAAAGACTTCCCTTGGTAACGCCAGCCGCCGCGGCAATCTCGTCCAGACGCACACGGGCAATGCCGCGTTGCGAATACAGATCAAATGCGGAGGCGGCCAAAGTATCGGCCATGGATGCGGGCTCGGCGGGCACGGTGACATCATCATGCCGCATTCATGGCTTGCAACGGAAAATCAAGGTCCCGCAGCTGAGATAAACAGAAAAGATCGAAAGCACCGACGGCGAAATCATCGACCTCGTACGGCGTGGGCTCGCCAGCCCGGCCGAAAATTGAGACCCGGGCCAATGGACTGCCGGTCGTTCGATGCTCGGTGGACGCCCCTGCCACCCGCATGAGCACCGACGAATTGCTCGCTCTCGAACAGCAAACCCTGCACCGGGAGGACCTCCAGCGCCTTGGACATGCTCTTTGACTCAAGCCAGTAGGAGAAGGTCGGTTGCTCCGGGAAGTAGCGGCCATAGAAACCTCGGGACAACCTGAGGTTATCTTATATCGAATGGATCAAAAAGATCGTTCGGAATCGCCCCCTGGTTTCATTCCTCCGGGACGAAGGCGAGGTCGGTGAGCATGAGGTTGGGGCCGCCGGTGG
>SLCJ01000095.1 GCA_007125835.1 Verrucomicrobiales bacterium
ACCGAGGTGGTTCGGTCCGTTGGCCGAGAACCCGGCGATATGCTCGATGAAGCTGTCGGCGTTGTTCCCATCCTTTCTCCAGGGGGTGACGGTTGTTGTCCACGCCCCCGGATTGAGGTTCTGATCGTTGAAAGCCCCGTTGGGAATGGGGATCGCCTGCTGCGCAAGCAAGGGTAAGGAAAGTGAGAGCAGGGCCGCCAACATCACTGCTGCCGGGCGGAACCAAGGGGAACGCTTCGCTTGCATGGGAATACCTTTCGCTTAGGGGTCAGCCCATCTTGCGGGTTTTGCCCCGGGCTGTCAATGCGGAATGAGGTAAAATTTGTCCGGATAGCGCCGGGTCAGGTGTTTCTCACCATCGCCGTCACCGAAAAGAGGCGATCCATGGGCATGAGCCGTCAGCAATCACCTGAAATCAGGTATGCTGGCGGCACGGAGACTGAAACCCGTTTCATTTCCGCGCAGACCGACGCGCAAGACCCCAAACCCGGCCCAGCGTTGGGTGTCATTCGCGTCCCGCATGCGCATTCCCACCACCTCTCGGGAACTCCCTTGCACACCGTCTCGGACATTCCAAAAAAGAGAGAAATTGCAGCTTTCTTTTCGGAGCGCGGATCTTCAGTCCGCATGGGTGATGTGAAATATGTGCAGGGTTTAGCGCTTGGAGTTTGGAGTCAACGGAATGTTGGCGGTCGGCGAGGCGCGGTCAGAACTGGGTTCAAAACCAATTCATCATTCACCATTCTGCACTCCACCTTCATCCCCGGCTGACCGGGCGCATGTGGCCGCCATCAGGCAAACGGGTTTTGCTCGAGGGTTTCCTCCTGCCATGGCAGCCCGTGTTGATTGAGGTCTGCCATGAAGGGATCGGGGTCGAGCTGTTCGAGGTTCCACACCCCGGGTTCACGCCAACGCCCCTCGAGCAGCATTTTTGCGCCGATCATGGCGGGCACGCCTGTGGTGTAGGAAATGGCCTGGGCTCCTGTTTCGGCAAAGGCGGCCTCGTGGCTGCAGATGTTGTAGACGTAGAGTGTCTTGGGTTTGCCCTCTTTGTCCGGCCCGCTCATGATGTTGCCGATGCAGGTGTGGCCTTTCGTGCGCGGCCCCAGCTCCTCGGGTTTGGGCAGCACGGCTTTAAGGAATTGCAGCGGCACCACTTGCCGCCCTTCGAAATCGATGGGCTCGATGGATGTCATGCCCACGTTTTGAAGGACTTCAAGATGCTTGAGGTAATTTTCGGAAAACGACATCCAGAAGCGGGCGGTGGAAAGGCCGGGGATGTGGCGCGCCAGCGATTCCAGCTCCTCGTGATACATGCGGTAGATCCGGTGCGTGCCGACGCCGCCCGGGCATGTGAAATCACAGCTCTCCGACATCGCGGGCGTCTCGACAAACGAGCCATCCTCAAAATGACGGCAGGGAGCGGTGATCTCGCGGATGTTGATCTCCGGATTGAAATTCGTCGCGAAGGGCAGGCCGTGCGAGCCGGCATTCACATCCACGATATCCAGGGTGTGGATTTCCGAGAAGTGATGCTTCAGCGCGTGGGCGGCGAACACCGAAGTCACACCCGGGTCAAAGCCCGAGCCGAGAAGTGCGGTGAGCCCGGCCTGTTGAAAACGATCCTGATAGGCCCACTGCCACTTATACTCGAAGCGTGCGGTATCGGGCGGCTCGTAGTTGGCGGTGTCGAGATAATGCACCCCGGCCTCCAGGCAGGCGTCCATGATGGTCAGGTCCTGGTAGGGAAGGGCAATGTGGAGCACCATGGCGGGCTTCACCTCGCGGATCAGGGCCACCAGCTCGGGCACGTTGTCGGCATCCACCTGATGGGTGGTGATGGTTCGGCCCGTGCGCTTTGCCACCTCGGCGGCGATTGTCTCGCACTTCGAGAGGGTGCGGCTGGCAAGGTGGATGTCGCCAAACGTGTCGGCAACTTGGGCGCACTTGTGAGCGACGACGCGACCCACGCCGCCGGCTCCGATGATGAGAATCCGATTCATGGTCGGAATGTGGTCGGATCAGGGGGCGGGAGCAAGGAAAAAGCGAGCTTGGACGTAAAGCATAGAGCAGGGCGACGGAGCAGGGCGTGAGTAAGTTGAGGGGAGGCGCAGGACGCATCGGGGCCAACCGATTGTTGCCCCTAAACTCCAAACTTATTTCACATCACCCATGCGGACTGAAGATCCGCGCTCCGAAAAAACCTTCCCCCTCGTCTCCTTGCGTCTTCGGGTCTTTGCGTGAGACCCCGATTTCTTTTTTCGCTTTTTTGCGGCATTCCCCGCATATCCCTCCACCGCCAATCAAGTGACGCGCATCGGCATGATCACGTAGAGGAAGCTGCCTTCGACACGAAGCACGCCGGCGGTCACGGCATTGGTCAGGTCGAGATAGACCTCGTCGTTGTCGAGGTTGCGCAGGGGGGCCATCAGGTAATCCGGGTTGAAGGCGAGCTGGAACTCCTCGCCCTCGTATTTCACCGGAATGCTCTCCTGGGCCTCGCCAACGTCCTGAGCGCTGGAGGAAATGTTGATCGTGTCCTGGGAAAAGTGAAAGCGGACGGAGTGCTGTTTGTCGGAAGAGAGCAGGGAGACTCGGTTGACCGTGCTCAGCAGGGTTTCGCGGTCGATGATGATGCGGGATGCCGCCTTGCCGGGGATGACCTGCCGGTAGTTCGGGTAGTTGCCCTCGACCAGCTTGCTGACCAGCACCGCGTCGTCCACCTCGAAGGCAATCTGGCTCTCGCTCACGT
>SLCJ01000094.1 GCA_007125835.1 Verrucomicrobiales bacterium
GTTGGCATCGAAACCGATGCTTCCGCTGAGATCCTGTTTGTCGAGTGACTCGGCGCGTTCGATCACATGCAGCACGTGGATCGATGCGCCACTGCGGGAAGCAAGCCAAGCGGCGTGTTGGTAAATACTGGAGGCGTAAAGGGAACCGTCTGTGCAGGCGAGAATGGTGGACATGGTGATATAGGTTCAGGGTTCAGTGGCCCAGCATGCGTTCGAGCGCACCTGGCTTGTCATGAAGCGCAAGCTTGTTCACAATCGTGGCACTTGCCTCGTTCATACCAAGAATTTCCACTTCCGTGCCCTCGCGGCGGAACCTGAGCACGACCTTGTCGAGTGCACCGACGGCGGTAAGATCCCAGAAATGGGCGTTCGAAAGATCAATCACCACCTTGCCAATCGCCTCTTTGAAGTCAAAAGCGGAAATGAAGGTATCCGCTGAAACAAAAAACACCTGCCCACGCACCGTGTAGGTGCGGGACTCGCCTTTTTCTGCCAACTCGCTTGTCACGCGAATGACTTGTGCCACCTTGCGGGCGAAAAACAACGAAGCGAGCAAAACGCCAGCACCCACGCCCAGCGCAAGGTTGTGCGTCCACACTACGGTCGCCACCGTGACAATCATCACCATGCTGGTGGTCGACGGATGCACTGCGAGATTGCGGATGGATGCCCAAGAGAAGGTGCCAATGGAAACCATGATCATCACCGCGACCAACGCGGCCATCGGAATCTGTTTCACCCACGGGCCGAGGACAAGCAAAAGAACCATGAGCACCACTCCCGCCGCAAGCGTGGAAAGCCTCGTCCGTCCGCCTGACTTCACATTGATCACTGATTGCCCGATCATCGCGCAACCCGCCATGCCGCCGAACAGCCCGGCAACGACGTTGGCAATCCCCTGGCCGCGGGCCTCGCGGTTGCCGTCACTCGTCGTATCTGTGAGTTCATCCACGATTTGTGCGGTCATCAGAGACTCAAGCAGACCCACCACCGCAAGGCTCATCGAGAACGGGAAGATGATGGCCAGGGTTTCAAAATTCAGCGGCACCTGCGGCCAGAGGAAGACCGGCAATGTGTCGGGAAGATCTCCGAGGTCGCCGACGCGACGCACATCCAGATTCATAAGGACAGCGATCGCTGTCAGCACCACAATGCAGACGAGCGGAGAAGGAATGGCCTTGGTCACGCGGGGCAGCAAATAGATGATGAAGAGCCCGCCAGCAACCATCGCGTAGGTGATCCAGTTTACGCCATCGAGCTTGAGGTTAAGTTCCGGCAATTGGGCGAGAAAGATCAGGATCGCCAGCGCATTCACAAACCCCGTCATCACCGCCTTCGAAACAAAGCGCATGATGTTCGCCACCTTGAGCATGCCAAAGATGAACTGAATCACTCCGGTCAAAAGCGTGGCGGCCAACAGGTATTCCAGTCCGTGATGTTTCACCAAGGTCACCATCAGCAGCGCCATCGCACCCGTGGCAGCGGAAATCATGCCGGGACGCCCGCCAGTGAACGCGATAACCAAGGAAATGCAGAACGAGGCATAAAGCCCGACTTTTGGATCGACCCCGGCAATGATCGAAAAGGCGATGGCTTCGGGAATCAGGGCGAGGGCCACAACGATCCCGGCAAGAAGGTCGCCGCGGATGTTGGAAAACCAGGATTGGGAAAGATTCGAGTATGGCATGGAAAAAAGGGGGAAATTTGCGGGAAAAAAGGGTCCAATCCGCCGCGACACAGGGCTGCATCGAAGTGGAACAGTTGCCTGGACCACGCCATAAGCGCGATTCACCCGCAGGCACCCTCATGTCGGCAGCCACGCCCCGGAAGAATCAAACCTCCGGAGACATGAGCCTATGCTTCTGCGGGAAAAGAAATTTCGTGACAGGCGGCGCGGAGACTACAGGCAAACCCAACGGAACACAAGTTCGCATTCCATTCCTCGGATTCCGCCCTTGGCAAACTACCGATTCAACTGCCGCAAAGCCGCCCTCACCAGCGCATCGGCTCCGGCGTCTTCCCCATCCACTCCACCGGATTCGGAGGCGGCCCGCACCGCCTTGACCGCATCGACCTGCTTGTAGCCCAAAGCCAGCAGAGCCAGCACCGCATCGTGGCGCGCGCTTTCGGCGGGCGAAGCGGCGGCCGCCTGCTGCCAGACTTCGGCCACACCGAGCTTGTCCTTGAGTTCGAGCACGATTCGCTCGGCGGTTTTTTTTCCAACCCCGCGGATCCGCGCCAGCGCCGTGGCGTCGGCATTCACCACTGCCGCCTTGAAAGACGCCGTGGGCAAACCACCCAGAATCGTCATTGCCAGCTTCGGACCAATCCCCGTCACCCGCTCGACCAGCAGCAGGAAAAGCTCGCGCTGTTCCTCGTTGGCAAATCCATAAAGCGTCATGGCGTCCTCCCGCACGTGAAGATGCGTGAGCACCCGCAGGTCGCTGCCCTCCGGCGCGTGGTCGAAGGCCCCCATCGGAACATGTATCTCATAACCGACACCGCCGACATCCACCCACAACAGATTAGGCAGAGCGCGCGCCACTTTTCCCCGGACAAACGAAATCATGCGCAGATTTCGCGCCAATCTCACGCTCTGACAAGTGCGGATTCCTCCTCACACCCGCTCTTCCGTCATTTGCGCCGTGAGGTATAGTGCACCCCATGAGGGCTCCCCTCCATCGGCTTTTCCTCCTTCTCTCCGCATTCGTTCTCGCGGCCTCCGCCTGCACGCCCGGAAATCGGACACA
>SLCJ01000322.1 GCA_007125835.1 Verrucomicrobiales bacterium
GAACCAGGTGGGCTGGAACGACACTCTGAAGGGGTGTCGGAGGCAGACAAGGCTGACACGGGCTAGGGCAATTAAAAATGGGAATTAAAAATGGGCAGGCATGGATTGGGATGGGCATAGATTGGGATGATTCAGGTTGACAAATTGGCTGCATGATGAATGATGACATCATCATGCGCACCATCATAGATCTCCCGGAAAGCCAAGTGGTGGCTCTGCGTGAATTCTGCGAGCGGCAGAAGATTTCGCGGGCTGAGGCAATTCGGCGGGCGGTGGACGGTTTTCTTCAGTCCAGTGCGAAAGCGAACCGGGATGAGGCGTTCGGGGTTTGGAAATCGCGCGGCGACAGCCGGAAGGAAGTGGATGCCTTGAGGGGGGAATGGGACAAGCGGTCTTCTTCGCTATGAAAGCTGTCCTGGACAGTGACGTGCTGATCGATTATCTGCAGGGCGAGCCCAGGGCCAGAGCCGAATTGGCGCGCTACCAACAGCCGCATTATTCGGTGATCTCGCTTATTGAACTTCATTGTGGTGCGAGGAACAAAGCTGAAAGAGCGGCGGTGGATTCATTGCTTGCGACTCTCACTCGCGTGGAATTGGGCGACGAGGTGGCCCGCCGTGCCGTGGAGATTCGCAAATCCCTCGGGCTCAAGCTTCCCGATGCCGTGGTGTTGGCAAGTGCGGAGACCGAGGGCTGTATCCTCGTCACTCGCAACACCCGCGATTTTCCAAAAGATGATCCGCGGGTGCGCTTCCCTTACGTGCTTTGAGGAGTTTGCAAGCGAATTGATCAGCGTTTGAGTTCCGGGTTGAGCCAGAGGGACCAGTCGGAGGAGTTGCCGTCTTCGGTGGGGTCGGTGATGAGTTCGAGGGTGCGGATTCCGGAGACATCGACATTGAATTCGGCGCGCTGGCCGGCGCGGAGGACGTTGGATTGCCAGAGGACGGAGCCGTCGCCGCGGACGAGGAAGCGGACGGTTCCGTTGTAGCCGTCGGCGAGTCCTGCGGTGGCCTCGAAGGACTTCCAGCGGCCGTCGAGGTCGTAGACGTGATGGGCCGGGGCGTGTGCATAGAGACCGTGGTGGAAAATTTCGCCTTGGTTGGCGAGGAAGGCGGTGTCCTGGGGTAGGAGGTTGCGGGCGGGGCCGAGCCAGCCGACGGATTGGTCGGTTGGAGTGGTGTCGGAGAGGTGGGCTTGGGTTGTGGTGGGCGCGATTTCGGCGGGGGTGGGAAGGAGGGGATCCGGTTGATCGAGAATCGTGGCGAGATGATCGGCATGATGCTTCAGATCGCTGTGGGCCTGCCACAGCGATGCGGCGTCGGCTCTGGCATTGCGGAAGGCGTCCTGGTCCTGATGGCGTGCCGCTTTGGTGAGGCCATGGAGTGCGAGAGAGGCGCGCAGCGCGTCGATTTCTGGGTTGCCCAGGGAATTGATGTAGAAATTGTGGCGGAAGAGGGAGGCGGCTCCGTTGGCGTGGACGGCGAGGAGGTTGAGGTTGGCCGGGCCCTGGCGTCCGGTGGCACCGAAGGTGAGCGAGAAATAGCCGGAGGCGTCAGGCACGGCGGAGGCGCTGTGGGCGGGGAATCCGGCACCCCCGGCCGGGCCGGCGTAGACGATGACGGCATGGACGGGCGGGGTGGCGGCCACCCGGCCATCGAGGCGCAGTTTGCCGCTGACTGCATGGGAGAGCAGGAGGTTTTCCAGGCGCGCTTCGTGGTTGTTCGTGTCGGGGGCTGGTTGGGGGCGGAAGAGCGGATGCGCGGCGAGTTGCAGGGCGTTGGCTTTGGAGATGCGGGGATAGGCGGCGGCGGTGCCGAGCGGCAGGGGCAGCTCGGGGGAGTTCGCTCCCATCAGGAGGGGGTGGCCGTTGGTGGTTGCGCCGCCCCCGGCGGGAAGGCCGAAGAGGTTGCCCATGTGCACGGCGGTGGTGCCGAAGAGTCGCGCCCTACTTTGGTCGGGGTGGAGGCGTTGTTCCCGGCCCGATGGGTTGCCGAGCCAGAGGGGTGGGGCGTCGGCGGCCTTGGCGTCTGGATCGAGAAAGGGCGATTCGGCAAGCCAAGCCATGCCTGAGCGGTGCGTGCCGGTGGCATAGACGGGGCCGCTGGCGCGCAGGAAGCCGTCTTTGTCGGAAGTGAGACTTGCGAATACCGCCGTGAAGTGGCGTTCGGCTTCCGGCATGGCCTGGCCGAGGGCTTGATTGACTTCGTCGGCGATTTGCTGACCGGAAGAGAAAGAGTAGGCGGCGGCGGGTTTTTCGCCGGGCACATGGTGGATTATCACTTGTCCATCGGCTTCGCGGGCCAGGCGCAGGTGGTGGTCGGGGAAGCCGTGGCGCGCCATTTCCGAGGAAAAATAAGCGGCCAGTTCCTCGGCGGTGCGGCGCACGCGCTGCGGGGCTGCGGGATCGAGGGGGTGGTCCGCCGGGGTGAACAGGGCGATGTGAAGCGACTGCGCGGAGGATTTGTCGCCGTGGCCGAAGGAGGAAATGATCTCAAGACTTGCCAGTGAGTCGCCTGCCGTTCCACTGTCGGAGGCACCGGCGAGGCCGGGCAGGGCGGCCCCTGCAAGCAAGGCGACGGCGCGGATTGTGGAATGGATTTTGTGCATGGAAAAGGTGGGTTTCCACCTGGCTGTCAGGGATACGCGGCGCGGGGGGCGGAATTTTCGCCGGATTTCCAAAATGTCCACAAGAAATGGGTTTCCGGACGCGCCCGGGGGTCGTTAACCGCCAACATGGAATGCTC
>SLCJ01000384.1 GCA_007125835.1 Verrucomicrobiales bacterium
ATGCCCACCCAATTAGGCCCCGCGCGACGGTCTCGCGTCGGCCGTTCCCGCCGCTCAACGAGCCCCACACGCTGTATTACCTGCCCGATGACCCCGGCGAGCTAAACGACCTTGGCGCGGAACATCCGGAGAGGCTGCAGGAAATGATCGACCGCCTCAATGCCATCATCGCTGACGGACGCACCCGGCCATGATCCCAAGGCGTGCCGCAACTGCGTGGTTGCCTTGGAGAGCAAAGTCGCGTGACAGTCTCAATCAGGACACTCCCCAGGAGATCACCTTGACTTATTTTCTCAATCCTGAGGGGGGGGTAGAATTGCCTGTTCAAAGACCGGGAGCTGATCGAACTCTAAAGGGTCTCAAAACCAGATCTGTCTCCTGTCGCCCAATCAGCACTCGCCGGACGCCATGCATGGCCGAGCCCATGCCCTGCCTCGGGCCGACTTGACAGGGGGGGGGCGTAGGCTAACCTGAGCGATGAAAACCCCGTTTCCTTGCTTTTCGCGGGAGGGAGCGCGCCGCGGCTTTGTCCTGCCGGTTTCCGTCGCGCTTGTCATTTTCGCCGGGGGCGTGCCTCCGGTGCAGGCCGATGATTCCGGGGATCCCGGATTCGCGCCCGGCCGCGATGCGCTGTCCCGGCTGCCTGAAATTCCGTTTCAAAGGACGGCGTATTTCGATGCCGCGACGCTGGAACTGGGAGGTCCGGCGCGGATGACGGTGGACGGCCGTACGGTTGTCGGTTTCCGCTTTGAGGTTCCGGATTGGATTGACGGCCCGGTGGAGTGGCTCGCGTGGTCCGGCGCGGCATCCGCTGGCGAATGGCATGTGTTTGATGCCAGCGGGCAGTGGGTGGCCCGGGCCGAGGGCGTGGAGGTCGACGCCTCCACCGCGCCGCAGGCACCCGGGGACGGGCTGGAGCATTTCGAATGGATGAGGGTTGCGGCGGAAAGCCTCGAACCCGGAGCCAGCCATGCCGCGCTGCGCGTTCTGCCCGACAATGCGGCGGGCCCGTCAATCGTGGCGGCTACCGTGGCTTCGACCCGCGGTCGCTTCGAACTGGGCGAACTCAACCGCAGCTTTCCCGTTCCGGAGGAAATCCGTCCCGTCAATGACGTGCTGGCAGAGATCCTCGCGGTACGTGAGAGGGAGGGTGATGCCGCAGCGCTGGACCTCCTGGCCCATGAGCTGGACTTGCGGGCTTCGGACTCATCCGTGTATCACGCCCTCTTTGTTGCTTTGTGGCGCAACGCCCAAACGGGAACCGGGCGTGACCATCCGGAATGGGCGGCTGCCGTATACGAAAATTTGTTCACATCGTCGGTGAACCACCGCCTCATGAGGCAGGCTCACGATGTCTACGCAAATATGACGGGATCTTTGACCTCCAGCCGCCGCCACGGGCGGCTTGCTGAGGTCATTCAATGGTGGGAGGAAATGCAGCGTCTGGGCGGGGTTTCAGTCGATTCCCGCAGCTATGCTGATCTGGGCCCGGCTGTGGATTCAATTCCGGAAGTGCGGCTTCGCGACATTCCCGCCGTCGATGGCCTGTCGCGGGTGGTGCTTGAGGGTGCCCAGCCCCGCACCATGGCGCCGGAATTCTCACGCTTTACCGTGGCCGCCGTTCAGAGCTACAGCAGCCATCTGGCACGCTCAGGACGCTGGGTGGAAGCGCTGGAGTGGCTGTATTGGATGCGGGACGAAACCGCAAGACAGACGGACGGAGACAGTCCGGACGGCGAATGGTCTAACATGTGGTATGAATCAGTGGGAGGAATTGGCAGAAACCTTTTGTTTTTCGGTTTCGCCGAGGATGCTCTTGATGTGACGATGGACGGATTGTATTCCGAGCTTCCCGATATTTACCGTGGGCGCGGAAAAATCCAATTGGCCATGCTGCGGCTGCGGATTCTTATGGCGCTCGATCAGAGCGGCGACGATTTGGTTGCGGTGGCCCGCCGCATGGTGGAGGCCGCCGAAGAGAACCCCTTCATGAATCTGCCAAGCCGCCAGGATTTGCGCACCACCTTGGCCCGGGTGCTGATTCACCACGGATTGGAAGAGGAGGGGGATGCCTTGCTCGATGCTTTGGTGGCCGAGGGCTACCATGGCGCGCGGTATCACCGGGTGTCCCGGTTGCTGGATTTGCAGCGATACGAAGGGCTGGAAGAGGAAATTTTGGCCATCTTGCGGGCAAACCGTGAGGACGGCAACAAATCATCAGAAATCAGCACCTACATGCTCTATGCCCGCTACCTCGAGGCAACCGGACGTTGGGACGAGGCGCTGCGGGTGCGCCGCGAGGTGGTGCGCCTGTGCCGCGCATTTGATTATTTCACCTTCCTGCCCGGCCAGCTTGCGCGACTTGCCGATCTGCTCGCACGCACCGGCAATTCGGAAGAAGCGGAGCGGGCTGCTGCCGAAGCAAGGGCGCTGCTCGCCGCCGGCAGGGTCTCGGAGCGTTCGGCCGCGGCCACCCGCGAGGTTCTGGACAACATAAGCTTTTCCCCGGTCGACGAAGAGGAATCCCAGGACAAGCCGACCATTGACTTGCAGCCGGTTCGCTCGGTGGTGATTCCCATCGAAGGTGTGGCTTGGACGACGCTGCTCACCCTTTCCAATCCGTCGCCGCACGCCGCCGCGGGAACACTGCATGCCGAGGGGGCGTGGCTTGAGTTTGCCGAGGGCGCGGAGGAGAGTGACGACATCCGGGCGACGTGGGGTGGGTTACTGGAAGAGGGCG
>SLCJ01000033.1 GCA_007125835.1 Verrucomicrobiales bacterium
GATGTCAGTGCCGTCACACCAATTCAGGACGATGGCGGCGCACTGGAAGCACCCGCAGGCTACGAGCTGAAGTCGTTCCGCCTGGATTCGTCGGTGAACTTCCCGGACAAAGGCTTCCTGCGCGTGGAAGTGGACGAGGAGGCCCCGCCGGCCACCTGACCGCAAGGACGGACGTCGGCTCGATTCCGGCGGACCAGAAAATCAGGCCGGGAGTCCGAAAGGGCTCCCGGCCTTTTTTGGGCACCGCCACGACCCACCCGGCTGCCATCGCAGGAGGCCATTCCATGGCACGAACTTCACTGCGAAATCAAAATCCAAAAATTTTTCAAATTTCCACTTGCGCAAATCGCCATATAGTGATATAGATATTGCGTCGCCCGGGAATCCATCGAGGGCGTGGAACAACCAACTGAACGGAGCAATATGAAAAAGTACGATTATGATGTGATGAGCATAGGCCTGGGTCCGGCGGGCATGGCGGTATCGGCGATGGCTGCCGAGATGGGGGTGAAGGTGTGTGCGATTGAGGCGCGCAAGATTGGCGGCGAGTGCATGAACGTGGGGTGTATCCCCAGCAAGGCGCTGCTGCGGATCAGCGAGCACCGCCACGCGGTCACCCGCTTTCCCGAGATGGAGCTGGAGGCGATGGACCTGCCTGGGTTGAAGCGGCCGTTTGAAAAGATCGCCCGCGATCTGAGCTACATCAGCGAGGCGAAAACGAAGAAGATGTTCGAGAAGGTTGATTTGATCCTCGGCGAGGGGAAGGCGGGATTTGTGGATCCGCACACGGTCGAGGTCAACGGCCGCAAAGTGACCGCGAAGCGCATCTTTATCGCTGCAGGCACCGAGCCGGCAGTGCCGCCAATCCCGGGGCTCGCCGATGTACCGATCCTGACCAACAACAACCTTTTCCATCTTGAATCGGTGCCGACCAGTTTGACCATCATCGGTGGCGGAGCCATTGGCTGCGAGATGGCGCAGGCATTTCATCGCCTCGGCAGCCAGGTGACCATTGTGCACATGGACGCGCATTTGGTGCCGATTGGCGATCCCGAGGCGGCGGCCCTTTTGGAGAAACACCTCACGGAGGAAGGAGTCCGCGTCCTGAACAAGCGCGGCATCGAAAAAGTGGAAAAAGGCGGTGCCGGGGTGATCGTGACGACAAAGGAAGGAGAGCGCATTGAATCCGAGCGGATTCTCGTGGCGGCCGGGCGCAAAGTCGATCTTTCCGCACTCAAGCTGGAGAATGCGGGAGTGAAAACAGATCGCCGTGGAATCGTTGTCGACAAATTCCTTCGCACCAATCGTAAGCACATCTTCGCGGTGGGCGATTGCAATGGTCAGGCACTGCTCTCTCACGCCGCCATGCACCAGGGAATGATCGCGCTGATGAATGCGATGTTGCCCATTGGCATGCGGAAGGATTTCCGCAAGTTCACCGTGCCCTGGACGGTATTCAACGAGCCCGAGATTTCGCATGTGGGCAAAACGGAAAAGCAGCTCCGCGAAGAGGGCGTGAAATTCGAGGAAATCAAAGTCCGCTACGAGGACTACGGCGCGGCCATTGCCGAGAATGTGGCGGTTGGATTCGTCAAGGTGTATACCACGCCGACTGGCCGTATCTACGGGGTGAGCATTGTCGGGCGCGGCAGCGGGGAAATGATCAATGAATGGGCGCTGGCGATCCAGAGCGGCCTGCGCATGCACCACATTATGTTCCAGCAGCATTCCTTCCCCACCATGGGCTTTCTCAGCAAGCGTGTGGCCGAGACCTGGATGATGAAGCGTATGGGATCATCCTTCATCCGTAAAATGGCCCGCTTCATGTATCGTCTCGGCTGAGCCGATTCACTGACTAATCCATAAGAACCCCCCGCACCCCCTGAACCGATGAGCCCTAAATCCACCGCCGCGGGCAAGCAGCCCCTTTCCCACGTTCAGTTGGAGCGGGCCGCCGATGTGTTTTCGACCCTCTCGGAGCTGTCGCGCCTGCAATTGCTTCAGGAGTTGATGCCGGGGCCCAGGACGGTGAGCGAACTGGTCGAGGCCACCGGAATGAAACAAGCCAACGTCTCCAAGCAGCTCGGCATCCTGCGCAGCAACCGTCTCGTTGAGCGGGAAAGAGATGGCAACTTCATGCACTACTCGATCGCCGACCCGATGGTGGTCCACCTCTGCGAAGTTGTCTGTGAATCGCTGCGGCGCCAAGCCGTGCGCGAAGCCGGAAAATACGTCTGATCACCAAGCCACAGTATGTCATGACCCACGCCAACAACCCAAAAAACGCACCCTGCGGAACAAGCCGCCGCCGAGTGCTCAAAACACTCGGCCTTGGAGCGGGAGCATTGGCCCTGGGCGGCACCGGCGGATTCATCGCCTACAAGCGAAGCCTCCGCCTGCCTGCTGCAGATGCCGGGCGCCTGCGCTCCACGCGGTTTGTCGTGGCTGGCGGCAGCATCGGCGGCCTTACCGACGCCGCGAGCCTGCTTCGCCGCCTGCCCGATGCGAAAGTCACAGTGATTGAACCCCGGGCCATCCATCACTACCAGCCCGGCTACACCTTGGTAGGTGCCGGTGTCTATGACAAGTCCGACGTGCTTTACCAACAGGAGGACATGATGATCCCCGGCTGGGTCTGATCCCCCCTCGCTTCCTCCTGCTCCCTTCCCCTCGCTCTCATGTCCACTCCTCCTCCTTCCGCCCACACACTCGATGCTTCCACCCGACCCAAGGCCGCCTGTCTGATGCATCTGCCCGTCCCTCTCTACGGCTCCGTGATGGGGATCAATGGGCTGGCGATTGCGCTCGCGCATGCCGGCGGACCGGCCTGGATTGGAATTGCCGGCACGAGTTTGCTGCATGCGAACCTGTTCTGGTTTCTCGGCCTGACCATCGCCTATCTGATCAAACTCATCGCCCACCCCGATGAGGTGCGGGCGGAGTGGAATCATCCGGTGCGGATGAATTTCTTCCCGGCCATTTCGATCTCGTTGCTCTTGTTTGCCGTCGGTTACCTTCCGGTGCATGAGGGCATGTCGAAGGTCGCCTGGATGGCGGGTGCGGCGCTCCAGCTCATTCTGCTGCTGCGCACCCTGCGGGTGTGGGTGTTTCGCGATGCCATGCTGCAGACGATGAACCCGGCATGGTTCATCCCCGTGGTGGGCAACCTGATCGTGCCGATCGCGGGCGTGGCCCACGCGCCCATCGAAATCTCTTGGTTCTATTTCAGCATCGGCATTGTCTACTGGATTCTTCTCTTCGGCATCACCCTGCACCGGGTGGTTTTTGAGAAAGGTTTGCCCCCCAAGCTGCTGCCCACACTTTTCATCCTGATTGCGCCACCGGCCGTCGGCTTCCTGGCCTACATGCGCCTTACGGATGGGCTGGATAGCCTGGCCCGCATCCTCTATTTCCACGCCCTATTCACCGGGCTGATGATCTTCGCCTTTGCCGACCGCTTCGTGCGCCTTCCATTCTACCTTTCATGGTGGGCCTACACCTTCCCCCTCGCGGCGCTCAGCCTCGCCTCGTTCCGATACTATGAGGCCACGGGCGGCCCCGTGTTTCACGGAATTGGCGTGGCGGTGCTTGCTCTGCTCGCCCTGATCGCCACCTGGAACGCCTGGAAAACACTCGAAGGATTCCGCACCAGGTCGTTCTGTGTTCCCGAGTGAAGCTCCACACCACAAAAACAAAGCCATCCATCGAACTTTGAGTTGCAACGATCACTCGCCCTAAATTTTCCCGACCATCCTGGCTCCTCAAATTCCAAGTTTTCAGCAAAATCCACGATCCCAAAGTCGTCTCAGCGCCTCCAAACACCTGAAAGATCCGCCTTTCGGGCACTTGGAAAGGTCAGGAACCCCGTCCCTCCGCTGATGCTCCCCGAAACCGAAGCAACTTCCGAACCATTCACCCGGTAACACTACACCTCGGAAGCGCGCCGCCGCCAGGCCCCCCAGAACCATTGCTGACCCGCAGCGCGCGCCGCAGCCGCCGGGCTCGCCGAACTCCCAGCGACCCGCCAGTAAAGCCGTCCATACCTGCTCATCACACGCTCCCATTCCATCACCTCCTCCGCTCTCCAATCTCCCGCCCGCTCCGCATCCGTGCGCAGCACCACATGGAGGTGATTGCTCATCACCGCGTAGGCATCCACATCCACCGCAAATTGCTCGCTCACTTCCCGCAACCGATCCCGAACCCAGCCCCGCCGATGCTCGTAGCTGCGACCGGAATATGCGTCCTCCCCACACAAGAACGCCCGCCGCACACAGCGGCTCACACAGTAAAACACCTGCGGAACTGACTCATCAACAATGACTTTGCGGGCATTATTTGGGCAGGTTGGATTCGGTGGTGGTTGAGGGCGGGTCGAAGGATGATTGAGCGAATGAAATTTCAAAGAAAAGGCGTTGTATATGCGTTACGGAATTGCTCCATGCGTCCCGCAGCGGATGCTAAAGCCCAAATTATGAAGCGCATTTCATTTTTCAATCAAGAGAGCCGATCCGTATCGGCGGTAGGAATTTTTCTGAGTGTCGTTTTGCTCGCGGGCGAGGTGCGGGTCGAAGCGGCTGCGGTGGCGTTGCCGGGTGAGGGCGAGTTTGCCCATTTGCCGGTGGTGCGGATGCCGCCGACGGTGGTGACGGCGACCCGGGAGGTGTGGGAGGCGGCGCGCCTGCCATCGGCCACGGTGCGTCTGTCGGAGGATGACTTGCTTGAGGGGCAGCCACGAACGCTGCCCGACGCACTGGCGCAGACGCCGGGTGTGCTGGGTCAGCGCACCGGTCCGGGGCAGGGGTCGCCCTATGTGCGTGGTTTTACCGGATACAGGACGCTGGCGATGATTGATGGCGTGCGGTTGAACAACTCGGTCTTCCGGGACGGGCCGAACCAATACTGGGGAACGATCGACACGTTCGGTTTGCACGGGGTGGAGTTGATGCGCGGGCAGGGCTCCGTGCTCTATGGCAGCGATGCGATTGGCGGCACGCTCAATGCTCTGACGCGCCGCCCGGTGTATCCGGAGTCCGGCACCCAGACCGGTGGCAGGCTGGCCTCGCGGGTGTCGAGCGCTGAGCGGAGTGTGGCGCTGCGCGGCGAGGTTTCGCATGCGGAGGCTGGGTCGCATGGCATTTTGGCTGGGGTGACGTGGCGCGATTTTGGCGATTTGCGATCGGCGGGTCTGGGGCGTCAGCCGCGCACCGGCTATGGCGAGTATGGTGGCGATGTGAAATTGGAGTGGATGCCATCGGAGGATGCACTGGTCACGTTTCTCCATCAGCAGTTTCATCTGGATGATGCGTGGCGCACCCACTCGACGGTATTCGGCCGCTCGTGGCGAGGGACGACAGTGGGCAATGATCTTGTGCGGGCTTTTGATCAGGAACGATATCTCACTTATCTGCAGGCTGAGGGAAGTGGTGGAGGCGGGGTGGTCGACCGCTGGCGCGCCGGGGTGTCGCAGCATCGCCAGGCTGAGGATGAGCGCCGCGTGCGTGCCAACGGGCGGGTGACGGATACAGGGTGGCGTGCGGATCAGTATGGGGTGTTTGTTCAGTTGGGCTCGGATACGGAGTGGGGTGATTGGACCTATGGATTTACGTATGATCACGACCGGGTGCGTTCGGCCCGGGTGGATCGTGATCCGGCAACAGGGTCGGTGACCCGGCGGATTCAGGGGCCGGTGGCGGACGGATCGCGCTATCACCTCGCAAGCGTGTATGCGCAAAACCGGATTCCGGTGGGTGAGCGGACGCAGGTGTGGGCAGGGGGGAGCCTGAACTATGCCAGGGCCGAGGTTGGCCGCGCCGAAGACCCTGTGGGTGGGGGGCTTCTTTCGTTTGATGATTCGTGGATCCAGCCGGCTCTGGCTTTGCGCCTTAATCATCAATTGGACGAGGCGGCGGTGTGGTCGCTTTTTGGCGGGGCGTCGACGGGGTTCCGCGCCCCCAATTTGAGTGATTTGTCTCGCTTGGATGGGGCGCGCTCCGATGAGATCGAGACGCCCTCGCCGGGTCTGGACCCGGAAGAGTTTGTCAGCCTGGAGGGCGGCATCCGGATTGATAATGGGTTTGTGCGCGCCGAGGTGGCGGCTTTTCATACCTGGATCGACGGGATGATTACCGGAGTGAGGACGGGGCGGACGGTCGAGGGCCTTCAGGAGGTGAGTAAGTTCAATGCCACGGACGGATCGCTTTATGGTTTTGAGATGGGGCTGGAGTGGGATGTGGTTTCGCAGTGGACGGTATTTGCGAATGCCGCTTGGCAGGAGGGCCGGGTGAAGGCACCTGATTCCGATGGCCGAGGGGTGACGCGCGAGCCGATCAGCCGCTTGTTGCCGTTTTCCGGCTTGGTGGGTTTGCGTTATACCGCGCCGGAGGGCCACTGGTGGGTGGAGGGCGATGTGCGGGGGGCCGGGTCGGCGACCCGACTTTCCGCCCGCGACCGCACCGACACCCAGCGTATTCCGCCGGGTGGCACGCCCTCTTATGTGGTGAGCACGTTGCGCGCTGGATATCAGCCGGTGGACAATCTCCGTCTGGTGGCAGCGATCGAGAATCTATTTGACAAAGACTACCGGGTGCACGGATCCGGCATCAACGGGCCAGGGCGCGGGGTGAGTCTGAGTGTTGAGTGGACGTTTTGACGTGGGAGTTACAAGGGAGAAATTACGCGGGCGGGGTTTCGGGGAGGATGTCGCGGTAGATGCCGGGGTCGGAGCCGGGGATTTCGAAGGCGCCGACGGTGCGGCTGTAGAAGTCGCGAGGGCCGACGCCGCCGATCACGGCGTAGGCGTAGCCCATGTCCCTGAGGGCTTCGAGGCCGGCGATGAGCACGGCTTTGCCGAGGCCGCTTCCTCGTTGATCGCCGCGCACACCCATGGGGCCGAAAAATCCGCGGCCGGTGGTTTCGTAGCAGGCGAAGGCCAGGATGGCGCTGTCGCGGGTGGCGATGAAACAGGACACCGGCTGGCGGGTGAAAGCCACGGCACATTCGCTGGCCCACTTGGCGCTGAAATGTTCCGCGACCCAGGCCTCGACGAGATGTTTTTCGTAGACACCGGGGCGCCGCAGGATGATCCCCTGTTCGGCGAGGCGCGCGGTGGTGTCGGCGGCGGTGTCGGAGGGGAGGTCGTAGAGGCGGACGAGCATGTCGATCATGCCCGAGGATACACCGCATTGGCGGGCGCTGCCAAGCGCGGAGATTCGATCCGCTGCGGAGGTTCAGTCTGCCGATTTCGGGTGGGCGACAGCATGGAGCATACGGCAGGCGGCGCGTGCGGCGGGCACATTGTGGACGCGAAAGACCCAGCCGCTGTCGGCGGCGATCATGGCGGCGGCGATGCAGGCGAGTGTTCCGGGATCTCGGTCGAGCGGGTTGTCGAGCCCGAGCGTCTCGCCGATGAATGTCTTGCGGGAGACGGGCAGGAGGATGGGTCGCTCGAAACGGGTGAGGCGCGGCAGGTGGCGCATCAGTTCAAGGTTGTCTTCTTTTTGTTTGGCGAAGTCGAGGCCGGGGTCGAGCACCACGGCTTCGCGGGGTAGGCCGCAGGCTGTGGCGCGGGCGAGCGACTGCTCGAAAAAACCTTCCACATCGGCGACGACATCCTGCCACTGGCGGTCGGTTTGCGCTTGTTTGGGTTCGCCGACGGTGTGCATGACGAGGAGAGAGACGCCATGGCGGGCGCAGGCGCGGGCGTTGGCTTGGTTGGCTGGTCCGCTCATGTCGTTGAGCAGGTCGCCGCCGAGGGGCAGGATGGCTTCGACCACTTGGTGGCGCCAGGTGTTGAGGGAGAGCAGCGGCGGGGAGAGGGCGTCGTTCTGATGAGGCTGCCAATCTTTCATCACATCGTGCCACACGTCGAAAAACAGTTGGAACCGGCGGATTTCCTCGTCGACGGGCACGGCTTGGCGGTTGGTGCGCGCGCTCTCGGCGCCGACGTCGATGATGTCGGCTCCCGCTTCGAGCAGGGCGCGTGTCTGGTCTGCCACGCCGGTGGCTTCCAGCGTGCCGTCGCCGCAGAAGCTGTCGTCGTTTACGTTGAGGATGCCCATGATGAGCGGGCGATCCGTCGCGATGCTGCGGTTTGCGCGGGGCAGCAGCCAGCTGGGCGGTGTCCGCGGCTCAGGCATGGGCGGCGGTGGCGAGATCGGTGCCACCGCCGACTTTGGGCAGCGGCACGGTGGTGCGCTGGCGGCGGGTGAAGCGGCAGGTTTCCTGGAATCCGCAATTCCGGGCGAGGACGATGGCGCGATCGAAATCGCTGCCTACTTCGGAGGGGGCGTGGGCGTCGGAGGAAATGACCAGCGGCACCCCGGCGACGGCTGCCCGCTCGAGGAACAGCGAAGCGGGGTATTGTTCGTCGCAGACTTTGCGCCAGCCGGCGGTGTTGATTTCGAGCGCGGTGTCGGTGTCGAGCAGGGCCTCGATCACCGGGTCGTAGTAGCGGCAAAGATCGCCATCGGGGCGATGGCCGAATTTCTTTACGAGATCGGCATGGCCGAGAATGTCGAAGAGCCCGCTGGCCACCGCCTCGCGGCAGGCCTTCCAATATAATTCCCAAGTCTCGCGGATCCCGGTTTCATTGATCCGTCCGACCCACTTCGGGTTGTCGACGTCCCAGCCATCTGAGATGTAGTGGACGCTGCCGATCAGGTAATCCCAAGGGGCGGACTCGGTCAACTGCTCGAGCCACGAGCGGTCGGACGGCCACCAGTCGCACTCCATGCCCAAGCGAACCACGGGGCCTCCCTGGCGCGCGGCGTCTTCCATCGCGGCGGCCACGCGTTCGAGATATTCCGGTATGTCGCCTGTGGTCATACGCCAGTCGTCATTGAGATTTTGCGAAGGGGCGTGCTCGGAGATTCCGATTTCGTCCAGTCCGCATTTGCGGGCGGCGGCAGCGTACTCGACCGGCCATCCTTCGGCATGGCGGCAGAGGGGGGTGTGCATGTGGTAGTCGGCTGGTCTGGTCATGGAAAATAAACCTTGCGCTGAGGTCGGAAACGTCGCGATTTCGGGGTTGAGACATGGGCAACTCCGGGCGTATTGTGATCCTAATCCATGGCCTCACCTTTTTCCAGCACGGACTTCTTTACCGAATCGCTACTCCACAAGCTCAAAAGGCATCCGAAACGGGTGGTTTTTCCGGAAGCGCTTGACGACCGCATTCTGGAGGTTGCCTGTGAGCTGGTGCGCCGGGAGGTGGTTCTGCCCATTCTTCTGGGCGACAGGGGGAAAATCCGGGAGCGGATGAGTGCTCTTGGCCTGTCTTGTGAGTTTATCCTGACGGTGGATCCGGCGGAGGCTTCGGACTTGCCGCTTTTTTGTGAGCGCTACGAGCGCGTCGAGCGCTATCGCGGCAACAAGGTCTCGAATGCCGCCGCCGTGATGGCCGATCCCCATTACTTCGGGGCCATGATGGTGCAGTATGGCCAGGCTGACGGCATGGTGGTGGGCAATCGGGTGCCTGCTGCCGAGGTGGCGCGCCCGATTTTTCATTTGATCCGTCCGCAGCCCGGAGTGGCTGCGCCATTTGGTGCGGTGATTGCAGTGCGCCAGACGGATGGCCCCGGTCCGGAGCTGATGATTCTGGGGGATTGCAGCATGCATCCCGAGCCCGATGCCGAGACGCTGGCCTCGTTTGCCGTCGAGCTGGGCGTGTTGGCGCGCCAGATCCTCGGACGCAGCCCGCGCGTCGCCCTGCTCAGCCATTCGACCAAAGGGTCGTTTCCGTCGGCGTCTTCGCGGCGCGTGGCGGCGGCGACGGCACTGGCACGCGATGCGGCCTCCCGCCGGAGCGTGGACATTTCCATCGACGGCGAGATTCAGATTGACGTGGCTTTGCGTCCGGAAACCGCCGCCCACAAAGGGATCGACCGTCCTGGTCTCAGCTCGGCTGACGTGCTGGTGTTTCCGGGGCTGGATGCCGCAGATATTTCACTGCGCCTGCTCCGGCACTTGGGAGGATACGCTCTCTACGGTCAATTGCTGGCCGGACTCAGCCGCCCTGTGGCACAGGTGCCCCGCACCGCCTCGCGCGAACAAATCCTCGGCACCACGGCGGCAATTGCCGTTGAAGCGGTGAAATACCACGACCTGCATCTGGCTGGCGAGCTGGCCGACGAGGAAGAGTCGGCCCGGTGAGCAGGATGGCTTCGGCGATGCCATGGAGCCTCAGACATCCTGACCTACCCGTGGGAAATCGGGCATGGAGCCGGGTGCGCGTGGAAACTGGATGTGTTGTGTTGGGGGGTGTGGCTACGCATCGGCTGCGATTTACTACGATGGGGCAGCTCCGAGGAAGCCCGGGAATACAATATCCCGTTCGCGTCCGACGCCCGGAAAGGCGCCGTGCATTTGCCAGCGTCCCTTCAGGACGCGGAGCCAGGGTGCATCATTCCCGGGGTTGGAAACCCTAATCCTTCTACATAAGTCGGCGGGGTGGTCGGCGGACTTTTTTTAGCTAAATTGTGCTGGACACAGGGGAAACTTTGGTCTACAACAGGGGCGTGAACCAGCCGCCTGCATCA
>SLCJ01000253.1 GCA_007125835.1 Verrucomicrobiales bacterium
GCGACCGGCGGGAAAATTTTCAACCCCTTGCCGTCCGGCAGCGTGGTGAAGGTGCCTGGCCAGGGGTCGAGCGCACGCACACGGCGCTCAAGCGCATCCGCCGCTGCGGACCAATCGAGACGCCCATCCGCCCGCGACAGCTTGGGTGCGTAAGTGACCTCGCCTTCATCCTGCTCTCGGGGGTGCGCTGTTCCCTCGCGCAGCATGCTGAGTGCTTGGTGGCAGGCTTCGGGAGCCAGGCGTGCGAGGCGGTCGTGGAGCGTGCCTGCGGTTTCGCCGGGATCCAGGGTGAGCGTGGTGTGCAAAATCATCGCCCCCGCATCCATTTCCCGCGCAACCTCCATCACGGTGATGCCCGATTCGCTGTCGCCGGCGAGGATGGCATGGTGTACGGGCGATGCGCCGCGGTGGCGCGGCAGCAGCGAGGCGTGGAGGTTCCAGCAAGCTTTCGCGGGTAACGAGGTGATGCGTGTGGGCAGGTACTGGCCATAGGCCATGACGAGAAAAAGGTCGGCGCTCAGACGCGCCAGAGCGTCTGCCGCGCTGCCGATTTTCTCCGGCTGCAGCACCGGGATGTGATGTGCCAGCGCCTCGGTTTTCACCGCTGGCGCGGTAAGCACCTGATGGCGTCCCACCGGTCGGTCAGGCTGCGTGACCACCGCCGCCAACTCCACATCCTCACGCCGGATCAGCTCGCGCAGCGTGGGCAGGGCAATTTCACCAGTGGCAAGAAAAACAACACGCATGCGACGGAAATCCGGGATCCACCAGGTTCTATTTCATCTATTCCACGGGCGATTTCGAGAAAGCCAGCCATGTGGGAAGCCGCAGGATCTCGCCCAGTATCGTGTGCAACACGACCACCGGTGGGTTTGTGGCGTCAATTTCCACCACCCGCTCCGGCCCGTAGTAATCCAAAACCGGCTTGGACTCATCCTCGTAGGTGCGGATACGGCGCGCAATCACCTCGTCGCTGGCGTCGTCGAGGCGGTTGTCCTTGAGCGCCCGCTTGCGCAGGCGCTCGGTGAGTGCGGCGCGGTCGGGGCAGGACAGGTGGAAGACCTTGATCACCTCAATGTGTTTCTCCATCAGCTCGGCCTGGGCGACATTGCGGGGGATGCCGTCAAGAACCAGGATGTCGATGTCGGGTTTGAACTGGTGGGCGTCGATGCGGCTGTCGAGTGCGGCCTTCCACAAACGCACGGTGATCTCGTCCGGCACCAGCAGCCCTTTGGACGAATAAGAAACGAATTCGCGTCCCAAAGGAGTGCGTGTATCGAGCTGCCGGAACACTTCGCCACAGGCCATGTGAAAAAACCGCGGGATGCTGCCTAGAGACATGCCTTGCGTGCCCTTGCCACTGCCGGGAGCGCCAAACATCAGCACGGTGGGATTCCTTCCCTGGTGTTTCCCGGTTGTTGTCTTGATCGTGGGGTTTTCGGTTGGATTCATGGGGTAGGGGTGTGAGGTTTATGGGGTGCGGAGAATGGCCTGGGCTGCTGATTCAGGGAAACGCCGCGAATGCCGATTTCCACCTAAGAGAAGCGCACAGAGCGCTTTTTGTCTAGCTTCAACACATCGCCCGGCTTGAGATCGAGGGTGGCGGCGGGATCATCGCACTTCTCCCCATTCAGGCGCACGCTGCCCTGCATCAGCAGGCGGCGCGCTTCACTATTGGTTTTTTCATCCGAGTAAGCATCGCGATAGGCGGCGACCACAAGCGCCAGCGCCCGCGTGTCGTCCGGAATCGGCAGCTCCGGCCACTCGGCGTCGGCATCGCGTCGGCTGAACCGCGCCTCGAACGCGGTGCGGGCGGCGCGCGCAGCGTCGGCATCGTGATAGCGTCCGACCAGATGGGCGGCGAGCGCCTTCTTCGCCTCCATGGGGTGGGTATCCGCCGGAGTCGATGTGCCGAGCAGCAGGCGGTAGTAGCGGTCCATCAGCTCGTCGGAAATGCTCATCACCTTGCCGAACATGTCGTCGGGAGGTTCCGACACGGCGACGTAATTGCCGTAGCTCTTCGACATCTTGCGCGTGCCGTCGAGCCCTTCGAGAATGGGCACCAGCATGGCAATCTGCGGCTCCATGCCCTCGGCTTTTTGCAAATCGCGTCCCACAAGGATGTTGAACAATTGATCGGTGCCTCCGATCTCCACATCGGCCCGCACCACCACCGAATCCCACCCCTGCATCACCGGATATTGCATCTCATGCAGCCTCACCTCCCGGGCCTGCTCGACCCGCTCCTTGAAATCCTCCCGCTGAAGCATCTGCTGCAGGGTCACCCGCGCATTGAGACGTAGCACCTCCTCGTATGTCATCTGGCGGAACCAATCGCCATTGTAGACGACCTCGGTGCGCTCGCGATCCAGAATCTTGAATGCCTGATCGGTATAGGTGGCGGCATTGGTCATCACCTCGTCGCGCGTCAGCGGCGGACGGGTCGCCGTGCGCCCGGTGGGATCACCCACCGTCGCCGTGAAATCGCCGATGATCAGCACCGCCTGATGCCCCAGCTCCTGAAACTGCCGCAGCTTCTCCAGCGCCACCGTGTGCCCTAAGTGGATGTCCGGCGCGGTCGGGTCCACACCCAGCTTCACCCGCAGCGGCGAGCCGCGGTCCAGCCGCTCGCGCAGCGCCTCGGCCGAAAGCACACTTGCCGTGCCGGCCAAAAGCCGCTCCACCGCATGATCTTGATTTTCGCTCATCGCACAACCAAACCCGCTCCCACCGTCCC
>SLCJ01000260.1 GCA_007125835.1 Verrucomicrobiales bacterium
CAGTGATCAGTGGCGCAGATGCATCGGTGATCGAAATCGATGCGGGTGGTATCCAAACACGGGTTGGCTGCGGCTGGGCCTTTGCGTTTTCACGTGCTACCTCGCTTCGCGGGAAGGCGACCAATGATCGCCTCCACTGTGGGGGCTCACACGTGTTCCTGTCGCGGTAGCGTTTTGGAGTGCGGCTGTCTTCAGCCGCTTTTTGGGTGGTGGTCCAGACCTGTTTGGCGTTCCATTGCTTCTCGGTATTGGCGCGCCTATCCGCAAAGCTCCAGAGGACTGGAGCACTCCAAGACGCTATCGCGTGGGTGGAGGTCTTTTCCGTGGTGGTGAGCAAGAACAGCTGGGCCTTTGCGTTCTCCTGTGCTGCCTCGCTTCGCGGGAAGGCGACCAATGATCGCCTCCACGGTGGGGTGCTATCGCGCACGTGGGAGCTTCCCGTGCTGGTGACCAAGAACCGATCCGCAGGATTCATGCGCCCCGCGCCCACGCACTGCCCACCGCTCCCTGCTCACTCTCTTCCTGAAAACTGAAAACTAGCAAACTTTCCCACCGATCACCGATCACTTCCCACTTTCACTTTCACTCTCCACATCGCACCTTCACTCTCCACTTTCACTTTCCCCCACCACCACCCGGCCAAACCGTGGTGCTCCTGCTTCGGGGGCGGGGTCGTCGGCGATGGCTTCGGACCAGAGGTCGTCGAGGATTTCGAGGGTATGGGGGGCGTCGGTCCAGGGGCCGGCGGGGGAGGCGGCGAATTGGGCTTGGTAGGTCAGCGCTGCGTCGCGGCGGATGGGGAAGCGGAGGCGCAAGTGGGGCGGGTTGGGGGATTCGTCGAGGCGGAGGCGGAGTTGGGGGTGGGTGGTTTCGGCGGCGGCTGCGGGGCGGGCGGGCGCGCCGAAGGCGTAGGCGAGCAGGTTGGGGCGGCCGAGGGCGAAGGGGTCGGCCAGCGGGTCGGCGTCGGGGCCGACGAGCTGGGCGTCGGCGGCCCATTGGGCGAACGTGCGGGGCTGCGGCGGGTCGAGCGGCGCGGGCAGGCGGGCGGTGAAGTTTTCCGGGATGTCGAGGGCACCTTGGGAAGCATCGCCCCAGGCGAGCACGCTGCCGTCGGCGCGGAGGGCGAGGCTGTGGGTTTCGCTGGCGGCGATTTGGATGATGTCTTCGAGGCCGTCGGGGAAATCGAGCAGGGCGGGATCGCCCCAGCCGACGACGCTGCCATCGTCGAGCAAGGCCAGCGAGTGGCGCTGACCGGCGGCAAGCTGGCGCACGGCGGCGGGGAAATGGGGTGGCGGCGTGGCCTGGCCGTGGTCGTTGCGTCCCCAGGCGAGCAGGCTGCCATCGGCCAGTAGGGCCAGGGCGTGGTCGTCGCCGCTGGCAATGGCCACGGCTGCCACCGGGGCGGCGGGGATGTCGCGCTGGCCGTGGGTGTTGGCACCCATGACATCCAGGGAGCCGTCGAGATCGAGGACGAGCACGTGTTCGCGGCCGGCGGCGACCATGGCGGTGTGCGTGCGGCCGTGGGCACCGTCCACGCCCGGCCCGGCCCCCCAGGCCAGCAGCGTGTGGTCCGCCGCCACGGCATAACCGCGCTGGCCATGACTCGAAAACTGCCGCACCCCGGCAAAGTCGGCGTCCGCCAAACCAGGCCGCCGCACCGGTGTGTAGGCGAAGACCTGGACCCCGCCACCGGTGGAGCCACTTTGATACCCCAGCGCCAGCCGCCCGGTTTCCGGGTCGAATAAGAGGTCTCCGACTTTATTGACGCTGCCCGAGGTCCGAAAAACCTGCTCGATGGTGCCTGAGGTGGCGTCGAGTTCGAGGATGTAGTTGTCTGGAGAGAAGATGTTTGCACCAGGCCCATCCCTCGTGCTGACGAGGAGGCGCGGGGAGAGGGAGAGGGGATGGGAGAAGAGGTCGAGGCCAGTGGGGGAGCCCCAATGGGTAGGATCGAAAGGGAATGAGAGCGAGGAAAGGGGGGAGTGGACGTCGATTTGATTGCTGATGGGATAGAAGTCGACGGTGACGGAGTGGCCCGCGGTGCTCCGGCCCACCGCCAGGGTGTTGGTGTGGAGGTCGGTGCCGATGTTGAAGGAGCCTGGCACCGGCATTGTCGTAAAATCCGGATTGGCCCAGCCGTTTTCTGTACTGACTTGGCGGATGAAGTTGGCGGTATCGAGTTGGAAATGCCAATCGTCGTTGAAACTGGCCGCGCCTTTGGCGGTTGAGGGGTTGAGGAAGGCATAGGTGTCTTGATTGTTGCCGGTGAAATTTTTCGGAAGTCTGCTTGTTGCGCCTTCATTTGTGAGCAAATAATCCTCCCCCGCCGAGGACAGCCCGACGATGGGAGCGGCGGTGGTGCCGGCTTGGAGGATTTGGGGTTGAGCGAGGGCGATGGGGCCTTGCCAGAGGGGGAGGGAGTCGAGGTGGCGTTGTGTTTGGCAGAGTGCGAGGATGCCGTGAGGGAAGAAGCCGAGAGCGGCGGTTGGGTTGGGGTGGGTGGGGAGGGTGAGGGCGTGGCTGCCGAGGATGAGGATTTCGGCTCCGTCGTCGCGCAGCAGGGCGGAGCGGTGTGGCGCGGCGGCGATGGTGGGCTGGGTGGCGGCGGCGGGGCCGATGAAGAGGTGATCGAGGACGAGGCCGGGGTCGCCCCCCTCGGCAAAGGCGCGTGCGCGCAGGAAGGTCGAGTGCTCGATGGTCAGCGGCCCGGTGTAGAGCGGGCTCTGCGC
>SLCJ01000167.1 GCA_007125835.1 Verrucomicrobiales bacterium
ACCTCGAAAGGAATTTCAACTGCCATTCTCAGCATCGGCAGTTCTGCGAAATGTCCGTCACGGGCCGCCAGCTCGCCGCCGGACTGCTTCGCCTGAGCCGCAATCCAGATGTCGTTCGTCGGGATTGGCTTTCCCTTGTCTCTGAGATAATGCAGGAATTCGGCGTAAAATTCCGCCGTCCGTTCATCAACCACCGCCAGCTCTACCAACGGATGGCTCAAAAACAAGCGCAGCTTCCTTCGGTTTTCCGCGCGACGCGATCCCTTTAGAAAACCGAATTCCAATTCACCCAACACCACACTGGGCAGCACCACCCGGTCCGCCGTCGCGATATTGCCAGCCCACGTTCCGTTCCGCCGCCAATCGCTGTAGGCATTGGTATCCAGCACAACAATCATTTCCATAGTCCGGGATCAATCGTGTTGAACACTTCCATGGACTCCTCCCACTCCGGCCCAAAATCCCCTGGCGAATCCCCCGCGTATTTTTCCAAGCCGTTCGTCCGGCGAGCCTGGTCCAAGCCGAGTCCTTTGCCAAGTGCTTCGACTAGTACTGTGTTCATCGACACGCCCTTTTTCGCGGCCAGGGCCTTCGCCTTCAACACCCACCTTTCATCAATTCTGCGAACGGTCACTTGAGTCATGCATACACCATGACCCGAAAGTGCATGCAGTCAAGGGGGGGGCTTTCTTCTCGCCATCGCCGGTTTCGCCATCGATCCCACCTGACGCTTCCGAGCGCCATAGGTATTGCGGACAGAACCACGGCATTCTCCGGGGAGAGCAACCAAAAAATGGAAGGCATAATTTGGAAAGAAATCTTGACACATCCCCCTTCATAAATATGGTTGCCCACATGAAGACAACCATCGAGATTGCGGACAACCTCCTTGCGCGGGCAAAGGATCGCGCCAAGGCCAGGGGGGTCACGTTGCGCTCACTGATCGAGGAGTCTTTGGCGGTGACGCTTGATCAGCCGCTTCCCAAAGCCGAAGTTCGCCCCGTGATCTTTGGCGGCAAGGGGTTGAGTCGTGAATTTGAAGATGCATCCTGGGAAAAAATCCGCGGCTCCATTTACTCATGATTGCCGTTGACACCAACATCCTCGTTTACGCGCACCGCGAGGACTCGGCGTGGCACCCACAAGCGAAGGAACGTCTGACAGCCCTTGCCAATTCGGGCGCTCCCTGGGCAATTGCATGGCCGAGCATCCATGAATTTCTCGCCATCGTCACCCACCCCAAAATCTACGATCCACCGACACCTCTCCCCATTGCTCTGGACGCGGTCCGTGCATGGCAACACAGCCCGGGTTTGCGTTTTTTGGGCGAGGGACCGGGGTATCTGGAAACCCTCGCAAAACATGCGACCGCCGGAAAGGTCAAAGGCCCGAAAATCCACGATGCCCGCATCGCTTCCATTTGCCTCCACCACGGCATCAAAAGACTGTGGACTGCGGACCGCGACTTCACATCATTTCCTGACTTGCGTTGCGAAAATCCGCTGATTGCATGAGGCGGCTCCAAGAGAGAATCGGCAGGCATGCAATTCGCCAGTTTTGACATGGCTCAATCCCAGAGCCCCCAGCGCATGGGCCACGGCAGTTGCCGAGAATAGCAAGCAATCATTGGCAGGTCCTTCGGAAGAACGAGTTCGGAAGCTCTGAGGGCCAAAGGCCCGTCACATACCAGCCCAGCCCATCGGGCTGGGTTGCTCGCCGGCCGGTAGTTTGAGGGCTGAAAGCCCGCTCGATTATCCCGCACGCTCAGACCGTTTCGAATTTTGGGCCGGGCCGTCAGCCCTCTAGTTTGTGTTGGGTGCCGTTCCCAGGCCGATGGCCTGGGCTGGTATGGTATGGGCCTTTGGCCCGTAGGAAATGCCTCCGGTATTTGATTGTGGACTCCGAAAATATCCCGCATTCATGATTTGCCCTCTGCTTCTGCTCGGCGGTCTGCACTAGGGCGGCGCGTTGGGTGCGGGGCCGTGTTCACGCCCGGCCTTTACCGAAAAGCGGGAGAAAGCGGTCGCGTTCGTCGATGAGGAGAAACAGGGCGAGCACTACCGACACCACGGCGACTGGATTGAAGGTCTGGCTGAGGAACACATCGTAGAAGAGGATGTTGATGATCACCGGGCCCAGCAATACCAAGCCGAGTGCGGTGCGTTTGACCAAGAGTGCCAGGCCCCCGGCGACTTCGAGAACCTTCACCGCAGTGAGGAAGCCCGATCCGTAAAGGGCTCCCATGAAGGCGCTGGCGCTGCCTTCCGGAGGGGGCGGGACATCAAGAAAGCCGAACCAGAAATTCAGTCCGAAAACGAAGAAGATCGCTCCGAGAAGGACGCGTGCGGCAAGGATGGCTTTGTTCATGACGGGGATTGGTTGGGCTTTTCAGTGCCGCCCGCATCGAGGCCGGAGATCGGACGAGCCGCTTGGCAGCAGGCCATTCCGTGGACCCGCCTCCGGACGGCGTGGGGACGGCGTGGGGCAGACGTCTCCCAGTAAACCATCCCGGGGAATCACTTGTCAATCCCATTCCTCGAAAACGGACACGGCACCACCGCTTGCGTCGGTGAAGCCGGCACCTGCCAACTTCCGATTCTCCGGACGGCAGTCCGCTCGGAGATAAGTTGAGAATTTGGAGTTGGGAGGGCTTGAGTTCGTGGTCTTCCTGTGTGAATCTGGCACGTCCTAATGAAAACTTCGTGCTCTTTCGCCCATCATTTCCTTC
>SLCJ01000091.1 GCA_007125835.1 Verrucomicrobiales bacterium
CCGCGAGTCGGACTGGCGGGGCCTGCGCGACCACGACCTCCGCCTCCGCCTTGCCGAACTTCGAAGCCATTGGCGCCGCCACCCGGCGGCGGCCAAAGACAATCAGCAGCTCGCCGCCGCACTGGCCGGACTGCGCGAATGCGCGCGCCGAACACTCGGCCTCCATCCCTACCCGGAGCAACTGGCCGGAGCCGCCGCCCTGTTCCGGGGCCGCCTCGCCGAAATGGCCACCGGCGAAGGAAAAACCCTCACCTCCGGCATCGCCGCCGTTCTCCTGGCCTGGACACGACCCTCCGTACATATCGTCACCGCCAACGACTACCTCGCCGAGCGCGACGCCAAGCGCCTGAACCCACTTTACACATTTTGCGGCTTGAATGCAGGGCACATTCTCGCGCCAATGGAGGCGGACGAACGCCGCCGCCACTACCGGGCCGCCATCGTCCACACCACATCCAAGGAAATCCTTGCCGACTTCCTTCGCGACCGCCTCGTGCTCGGCCGCCTCGAAGATCCCACCCGCCGCCTCGTCCGCGAGTTTCTCGATCCAAGCCTTCGCAGCCGACTGCCGATTGTCCAGCGCGGGCTCCACGCCGCCATCATCGACGAAGCCGACTCCGTGCTCATCGACGAAGCCGTCACCCCGCTCATCCTCTCCGCCCCACGCCCGAACGATGCCCTGCTCGACGCCTGCACACTGGCCTGCGAACTGGCGCGCCCTTTCACCCGCGACATCGACTACCGCGCCGACGCCCGCTACCGCGAAATCATCTTCACCGCCGCAGGCGAGCAGCGCCTCGAGGCCCTCGCCCCGGGACTGCCCCCAATCTGGCGCGGCCGCTCCCGCCGCCGCGAACTGATCAGCCAGGCCATCGAGGCCCGCGAGTTCTTCCACCGCGACCAACACTACCTGATCGACGAGGGCAAGGTGGTCATCGTCGACGAATTCACCGGTCGCCCCATGCCGCGCCGGACCTGGCGCGAGGGAATGCACCAAGCCATCGAAGCCCGGGAAGGACTCGAACTTTCGGCTCCGTCGGAAACCTCGGCCAGGCTGAGCTTCCAGCGCTTCTTCCAACTCTACCCCCACCTCGCCGGCATGACCGGCACCGCCTGGGAAGCCGCCGCCGAGTTCTGGCGCATCTACCGGCTCAAGACCATACGCATCCCCACCCACCGCCCCAGCCGCCGCACCGTGCTCGCACCCCGCTTCTTCGCCACGGCCACCCAGAAAATGGATGCCATCGTCGCCGAAATTGCCGACATCCACCGCCAGGGACGCCCGGTGCTGGCGGGAGCACGCCATGTCGCCTCGAGCGAGGCGCTCGTCGCCCGCCTCCAGGATCTCGGCCTGACCTGCCACCTGCTCAATGCCCGCCACCACCGCGACGAAGCCCTGATCGTCGCCATGGCCGGACAACCCGGACGCATCACCATTGCCACAAACATGGCCGGACGCGGAACCGACATCGAACTGGCAGCGGGAGTCGCCGCCACCGGCGGGCTTCACGTGATCGCCACCGAACTCCACGCCTCCCCCCGCATCGACCGCCAGCTTTTCGGACGCGGTGCCCGCCAGGGCGACCCCGGGTCCGCCCGCGCCTACGCCAGTGTCGAAGACGACCTCCTCGCCAAACATGTTCCCGAAATCGTAAGACGCAGCCTGGCCACCGCCCTCAAAAGCAAATGCCCCGGCAGCCCCACGCTCGCCGCCACCGCCTGCGCCATCGCCCGGACCCGGGCCGAGGCAACCGCCGCACGCCAGCGCAGGGCCGTCCTCCGCCAAGACACCTGGCTGGGCGAATCACTCGCCTTCGGCGAATCCCACCTGTAGCCGGACTTGTCGCCGCCGTCCTCAACCTTCGGGAGATTCGAAACTGCCTGGCATCCGTTCGCAACCTGAGAATTCAGCCACCTCAATTTTTACTCCAAAGCCACGCCATAGCCTCAAGCACTATGACTGCAAGCGTGTTTGGTAGCGCGTTCATGCCATGGGAACCGATGTGCTCTCCAACGCAAACTTTCCAAAAATTCCCCTTGCAACGGACCGGAAACCCGCGACACTGGAAATGTCCACGCCAGTGGATGAGGTCTGAATAACCTCGTTAGCTAGCGGTCGGCATCGACCGCAACGATGCCTCCTAACCGGCCCAAACGGCCGGGGAGGCGGTGGCGCATGTCCAGGCCGTCTCTTCGGAGAGGGCTAAAGGCCATCGCGGTCGTCTGCTGGCGGCTTTTTGACTCCCCGTCCACCAGGAAGGGCACACCTTCCCATGAAATCCATTCCATTTGCCCTTCTTGTGCCGGCGCTCCTCGCTTTGGGTGCGGCCCTCCACGCCGGGTCCTCTGGCACTGATTCCACCATCCACCTCCAAAGCGACGGCAGCCGGATCATTGTCGAGCGTTTCGCCGGGGTGATTGAAGTTCCAGACCCGCCTGAGCCGGTGGTTCGCTCAGAAGAGCCGCCTCAAACGTCCGAGGAAATCGCCGCTGCGGCAGCGCAGTGGCAGGCCTGGCGCGAAACCAATCCGTTCATCCATGCCGGGGCCTCGGTCTACCGCCTGCCCGACGGACGCCGTCTCACCCATGTGTCGCACTGGTCGGTAAACAACCGCCCGGCGGTTTCCTTTTGGTCCACGGCTGACTTTGCGCTGCTGGCCCATCCCGGTGAGATTGTCATTGGTGATGGCGAAAGTGAACGCTACGGACTGTTGCTGATGCACAGCA
>SLCJ01000163.1 GCA_007125835.1 Verrucomicrobiales bacterium
ATGCCTGCCATTATTTATTTGCTGTGCACGGGCACAGGGCCGTGGAGGCGATCATTGGTCGCCTTCCCGCGAAGCGCGAAGCGAAGCAGCGCCTGAGAAAGCAACTGCCCAGCCACACCAAGCGCGGAAATCACCCTCGCCGATTTGGATTGCGATATCGATTTCGATCCCGATATGTCCCCTCTGAAACCCAAACTCCAAACTCTCAACTCCCCTCTTCTCCACCCCGCTTATTCTCCAGCAACTTCTCAATTTCTTCCACCTGCTCCCACGGCAGACGGCGCCGGCGGTATTTCGCCAGCAGCTTTTCTTGCAAGGCGGCGAGAAAATCCTCGTCCGGGTCAGCCACATCGGTCCAGTCGGGGTCCGACTTCAGTGATGTGCGAAAATGCCAGCGACCCATCGCCCGCCAAGCGCGGAAATAACGCGCCTCCCCCGCCTCCGCGTCGCGGACTCTCCATTCGTGAATGGTGTGTGGCTGTGCCATGGCGCAAAGATGCCGCTTCCCTCTTCATCCGCAACACCCAACACGCGCCAAGATTTCCTTCACTCCGTCTGCTGAGGGACAAGCGGTGCTGGCACGAGAGTGGGCATCTGATCGCGGTTCGGATTCAGGAGCCACAGGGCGGACCGGCCCTCACGGAATGCCCAGGTCCAGCTGTCGTGCCCGACGCCCGGCAATTCGATATACTGCACGTTTCCCCCGGCCTCCTCCAATGCGCTAACCATTTCCCGCGAGCGCTCGGGAAGCACCACCTCGTCGGCATCGCCATGTACCACCCGGATCGGCACATGGGCGAAGCGCCCGACTGTCGCCGGATCCCCGCCACCACACACAATCACAGCGGCGGAAATCAAATCCGGAGCCAAGGCCAAGGCTTCCCACGTGCCAAAACCTCCCATCGACAGGCCAGTAAAAACCACCCGCTTCCCATCCACCTCAGGCCGCGCCGCCCACTCCCGGGCCAGCGCCACCACCCGCTCCACCATCTCCCCACGCCACCACGCCCCCCCGGGGCACTGCGGGGCCAGAACAATCGCCGGAATCAAACGATCCGATCCCTTCTGGCGCGGGCCCGCAGGCGGCGCGAACTCAAGCGCCACATGCTTGAGCTGCGCCTTGTTGTCGTCGCCGCGTTCGCCCGCCCCATGGAGGAACACCACCAGCGGCAGGCCCGCCTCAGGAATCGGCGGGGCCACTGTCCCCGGATGATACAGCCGATAAGGCATCCCACAGGAAGCTTGATACGCACTCCACACGGGCGGCGGCTCCTCAAGCTGAGCCCTTACCCGCTTGCGCAGTTCGTCCAAGGTCAAAGCTCGGGACTCTTCATTCTCGAATACTTGATATTCCGTGGACTCGCCATCCACTTCAGCCACGGCGCTGTGATGAACCGGGTCGGCAATGTCGCCCTTCAATTCCAAAAATCCCACGTAACGCATGCCCTCCCGAAGATCGTAACTTGGATCCCAAACCGCCTTTGCCGGCACGAAACGCTGCTCACCCACCGAATCAGGGCGACCCGCGATCACTTCGACAATTGTGCAGCGCGCCAGGGCGGTGCCGCCAAACAAACCAAATGGTGCACCAGACCTGCGCCACTCCACGCCTGCCAGCAAATCCGCAATTTCCTCCACCTCAAAGACCACCACCTCCTGTGCCCGCTCGCACTTTTCCTGCAACGACATCGGCGCGGCAAAGGCACCGACCTCGGGCACACCCGCCGCCAGAAAACCACCGGCCACCGCAGCCAACGCCGTACGCCCGGAATTAGACGCTCCATTCCCACTTCGCTTGTTCGAACTCATCGGTCACCGTAATCCCGGCCCGGCCTCCGTCAATCCGGATCACGAGGCCGCACCAAACCATGCTTGCTGTGCGTGAGCACAGCAACGTGGAGGCGATCACCAGTCGCCTTCCCGCGAAGCGCGAAGCGAAGCAGCGCCTGAGAAAGCAACTGCCCAGCCACACCAAGCGTGGAAATCACCCTGATCGATTTCGAGCCGGATCTCGATGGCGATCGCATATCGATTTTTTCACCCCCAATCTGTAACCCTCACCCCTTCCACGTGTCACCCACCTTCCACGTGTCACCCATGTTCTGAACTAAATCTGTCACCCATGTTCCGACCGCGTCGATCAACCGTCGATCACCGATCACCGAACGCGCGGCGCAACCGAATCCCCGAACGCCTCAGCACCTCGCCGCTTCCCCGATCCCCAAAACCACTGCTGACCCGCAGCGCGCGCTGCGGCCGCCAGGCTCGCCGCGCTGCCAGCCACTCGCCAATAAAGCTTTCCATACCCACTCATCACCCGCTCCCATTCCTCCACCTCCACACGCATCCCCTCCAGCACAGGCAAAGCTTCAGCCCCCAAAGCCCCCTTCTTATCCCCCCGCACACACCGCCCCGAGGCCTCGACCAACTTCAAATACTCGTCCTCGCTCATCTTCCACGCCAGATTCTCTCCCTTGCGCACCTGCCGCTTGCCGTCCACCATCTCCTCCACCCGACACACCCCGCCCAAACTCACCTTCTCAATCGAAGTCAGCCACTCATCCCGAGCGCTTTCCTCCCGCGCCGCCTCCAACTCCTCCCGCTGCTTCTCATTGGGCCGGCGCGGCGTGTGGGCCACCTTTTCCCGCCCCACACGCGCAAACACACGATCCTGCACACTGGTGAAATCACTCTCCGCAAGACCATCCGCAATCCCCGCCCGCACCGGATTCAAATCCACATACACCATGCACGCCAACAAGGCCTGCGCGTCCTCAATGCGCTGACACCGAAACCGCCCCTCCCAGAACCGCCCCTTGCAGTCGTCCTCCTTGTTTGCCCGACGCGCAATCTTCTCATTCAAACAACGCATCAACCAGCTCACACTCGCCAGCCGACCCCGCCATCTTTCCACCACCTCCGTATTCCCCGCCTGACGCGCAAGCTCCTCACCTTCAGGCAGCACCGGAGCCCCGTTCTCGTCGCGCATCTCCGGAAAAATCGACCGCCACCGCAGCACCACCTCCTCTGCGCTCCAATCCCCCGCCCTTTCCGCATCCGTGCGCAGCACCACATGCAGGTGATTGCTCATCACCGCGTAGGCATACACATCCACCGCAAATTGCTCGCTCAGCTCCCGCAACCGATCCCTCACCCACCCCCGTCGGTGCTCGTAACTGCGACCCGAATACGCATCCTCCCCGCACAGAAACGCCCGTCGCACACAACGGCTCACGCAGTGAAACACCTGCGGAACTGACTCATCGACAATGACTTTGCGAGCTTGGGGCATGGTTGGGATTCCTTTCTGGTGCGAAATTAGCGCGGATTTTCGCAACAATCAAACTGATTTTTATGGATGTCCGTGTTTTCAGGTGCGAAATTAGCGCAGATTTTCGCAACAATCAAACTGATTTTTATGGATGTCCGTGTTTTCACGTGTTTTCAGCCATCCGTGTTTTCAGCCAGTGTTTTCAGCCAGTGACATCGGTCTTGAGATTTGAGTTTCGGATCATGTCCCCCTGAATCGCGCACCTGCACCGGCGCTTGTCCGTCCTCCGTCTTCTGACTCCCATGGTCTGACCGCGCCCCGAAACACCCAGCCGATGACCGATGATCCTCACTCCCGCACGAACACCTCGCGCGGTTTCGCGCCGTCGCCGGGGCCGATGTAGCCGCGGCCTTCCAGCAAATCGATCATGCGCGCGGCGCGGGTGTAGCCCAGACTCAGTCGCCGCTGCAACAGCGATGTCGATGCACGTTTTTCCTGAATGATCACCTCCACGCAGCGCCGCAGCATCTCTTCGTCCTTGTCGGTCAGTTCGTCGTCATCCTCCCCTTCCGGCTTCTCCAGCGCCTGCTCGATCCTCGACTCGAATTTCTGCTCGCCCTGGGATGAGCAGTGCCGCACCAGATGGTGCACTTCCTCGTCGGTGATGAACGCCCCCTGGCACCGCTGCAACTGCGCCGAGCCCGGCGGTAGAAACAGCATGTCCCCTTTGCCTACCAGTTTTTCGGCACCCCCGGTATCAAGAATCACACGCGAGTCAATTTGCGAGGAAACCTGGAACGCAATCCGCGAGGGGATGTTGGCCTTGATCACACCGGTGATCACCGTCGAACGCGGCGTCTGGGTGGCGATGATCAAATGGATGCCCGCCGCCCGGGCTTTCTGGGCAATCCGTGCGATTAGATTTTCCACATCGGCGGAAGCCGTTTGCATCAGGTCGGCCAGCTCGTCGATGATCACCACGATGAAGGGGATGCGGTCCGGGATCTCGTCAAACTCAAGCCCAAGCTCCGCTTCCTCCTCCTCGTCCGGGCCGGGCGCTATGTCGCCATTCTCCAGCGCCGCCGCCAACGACTCGATTCCCTCCTCGTCCACCTCGGCCGACTCCGGCTCCGGGGCCGCCTCTTTCGGCTCCTCCTTCGGCTTGGGGGGACGCTTGTTGAACGACTCGAAATTACGCACCTGCACCCGGGCGAACATGTGGTAGCGCCGCTCCATCTCATTGACCACCCACCTCAGCACCTGCAGCACCTTGCGCGGATCAGTCACCACCGGAGCTACCAGATGCGGCAGCGTGTTATACTCAGCCAGCTCGACCACCTTTGGATCGACCATGATCAGGCGCAGTTCGTCCGGAGTGAAACGGAACAGCATCGACGCAATGATCGAGTTGATGCACACCGACTTGCCCGATCCGGTGGCTCCGGCCACCAGCAGGTGCGGCATCGCCGCCAAATCTCCCACCACGACATTGCCGTACACATCCTTGCCGAGCGCCACCGGGATCTTCTTCTTCGAGGTGTTGAATGCCGGGTCCTCCAGCAACTCCCGCAGCGGCACCAGCACCTTGTCGTTGTTTGCGATCTCGATCCCCACTGTGTCCTTGCCGGGAATCGGCGCGATGATATTGATTCGCTCGGCGCGGGTGGCCCGCGCCAGGTCGGCCTCCAGCGAGGCAATCCGCGACACCCGCAGCCCGCGGTCCGGGTAAATCTCGTAACGCGACACTGTCGGCCCGCGCGTGATGTCGCCCGGTGTCACCTTGATGTCGAACTCACGCAAGGTCTCGACAATCGTCTCCTGCGTCTTGATCAGCGCCGTGCGGTCGGCCGGGCTGGCCTCCTCCGGGTCCACCCACTCCAGCAGGTCGAGCCCCGGCAGCTCGTAGCCGGGGAATTCGGCCGACTCCAGCGGCCGGGCCGTTTCCTTCGGGAAAAGGATCGACTTGCGCCCGGCCGCCGACTTGCGCCGCGCCGTGCCATCGATGATTTTTCGCTCCGGCATAAACTCAAGCGGCAACTCGCCGTCGGGACCGGCCTTCACAACCCCCTCGTCCTCATCCGCCGGCGGCGTGGAGCGGCGGCGCCGATTGGCCCTGGTCTTCGTCGGGGCGGTTTCTTCCACCTCCAGCGCCTCGCGAGCGCGTCGGTCCCGGCGTTCCGCCAACAGGCGGCGCTGCTCGGCAAAAGCGCGCAGCGAATGCCTGGCAAAGGTAATCGGATTGTAACCTACGAAAAGTGGCAGGGCTGCCACATAGACAAACAGCAGCACCAGCAGGGTGCCCGCCGTGCCCAACAGATTCTGCATCAACATGCCCCCGATCGCCAGACCGAGAAACCCCCCGGGCGAGCCGCTCAACTGATGGAATATCGTCTGTTCCCCATGCAAAAACCAACCTTGCACGTGCAGGATCGCCGCCGAACTGATCAGCAACAAGCCAAAACCCAGAAACACGCGGCTCTGATAACGCCACAAGCCCGTCATTTTGCTCAATCCCACCCACAGCAAACCCGCCGGCAGCAAAAACGAAGCCGCCCCCAAAAACAAATACAACCCCAAGCCCGCCAACGCCCCCAGCGGACCAATGAAATTCTTCGCCGGTGAATTCGCCTCGGGCTGCGTGTTGAAGCGCACCCACGCCGGAAGATCACCCGTGTCGAACGAAATCAACGCCAGGAAAACCAGAATCGACACGAGGCAGAATGCCACGCCGAATGCCATGTCCGCAGGAGCGTTCCTCACGACATCATCGCTGTCGGGCCTTGCCCCACGCTTGTAGTTCGAATTACTTGGCATTGGTTTAGTAAAACACAGGAAAACCCCTCGCGAAACAACGAAATCCCCGATCAAGGCCGCCTTTTTCTGTTGTCGCGATGCCTCCTGCCGCTATCCTTGCACCACACGGCACCTTGCTCAAGTCCGCAGGATCCCCGCACGAAACGCCTCCCCGATATGCGCACGCCGCTCCACCAATGGCTCCCCCTCCCACCGGCCGTCCGATGCGGCACGTTGTGGTTCGCCGCGGAGGCCGGCGGCTCCCCGGCGGAGGAGCAACCCGACGGCGAGGTCGAGTCGGACCTCCCGCTCATCAAGGCGGCCCGCGCCGGCGATCGCGAAGCCTTTTCCGAGTTGGTCAACCGGCACCGCACACGCGTCCACGCCGTAATCCTCAACATGGTGCGCAACGAGGCCGACGCTTGGGACCTCTGTCAGGAAGTGTTCATCAAAGCCTGGCAGGCCCTGGACCGATTCGAGGGCCGTAGCGCCTTCTTTACCTGGCTCTACCGCATCGCCCACAACCTGACCTGCGACTGGTTGCGCCGCCGCAAGAACCGCACGTCCGGCGGCTTTGATGAAACCTGGCAGGCCGGCGACATCGCCGCCGGCGCCGATGTCGCCCCCTCGCCTGCCGACGCCCCCGACGAAGGCCTCCACCGCGCCGACCTCCGCCAAGCCCTCGAACAGGCGCTCGATCGCATTTCCCCGGACCACCGCCAGGCCATCCTCCTCAAAGAGGTGCAGGGCCTCAAATACCGCGAGATCGCCGAGGTCATGAACTGCTCGATCGGCACCGTGATGTCCCGCCTTTTTCACGCCCGCAAAAATCTCCAGGAACTGCTGGCCGAAACCCACGCCGAATTCCGCGGCACCCCGGGCGGCCAAGCCAATCCCGAAAATGAATAATTTCCCACGCCACTACGTCAATCCCTGCAAACCCGTAACGCCATGAAGCCGCAAGACGAAAAACTAACCCGCTGGATCGACGGCGAAACCGACCAGCCCACCCCCGCCGACACACCGGACGAGTGGAAAACACACGCCGCTAACGCGCGTCGGCTCGGTGCACACCTGCGCGATCACTTCCCCGCCGCCGCCGAGGTGGCTGGGCCCGACCTGTTCATGCACCAGCTCGAGCACCGGATCGACCGCTTGGAACAGCAGGCCCGCCCCAAACCCGAGGGCCGCCTGCTCTGGTGGATGACCCGTGCCTCCCTCGCCGCCGCCGCCGCCATCGTCCTCGGCGTGCTCGCCTTCCAGTGGGGCGCCGGATCCGGAGCCACGGCCCAACCGGCCTTGGTCTCCACCTTCGCCCCGGACCAGTCGATTTTCGTCGAAGGCGGATATGATCCCTCCATCAATGCCATTGTCCTGGTCATCGAAGGGCTCGAACCCGTGAACCCGGATTACGAATGGACAGGCTTCCATTCGACCCTGCCACCCGTTCCCGAGCGAATCACCACACCAGTGGCGCATCCCGCCGATCACCCGCAATTCGAACTCGCACGCACCGGAACCACACCGCGCGAAGCCTGAGCCGAAAAGCCCCCCGGAAAAGCCCCCTCACCCTCACCCCATGCCCAGGATTCTTCTCCGCTCACTCTCCGGCACACTGCTCGCCCTCCTCTTCGCCGGACCCTCCACTTTGCACGGCGAAGAACCCGGCGAACAGCCAGCCCCCGCCGGCCAAGCCATGGAGACCGTCATCTGGTCCGGCATTTTTCTCGGCTCAGCATCCCCATCAACCCAAGGGCGGGAGGTGCCCGCTGGCCCGTCCAGCAACCTCGTCGAGCGCATGCGGCGCGCGGAGTCGCTTCGATTCGAGCACTACCGACTGCTCGGCGAGCATTCCCAAAACCTGCTCAAGGACTACGAAACCTGGCTTGTCCCGGCTCGCGATGTATTTTTCAAACTCGACCTCCGCGGCACCGAGCCGGACGGAGGACTCCGCCTGGCCCTGCAGCTCTGGCGCGGCCAGGAAATCCTGATCAAAACCGATGTGCTTCTGATTCCGGGCCGCCCCCTACTGATCCGCGGCCCCGAATCCGGCTCCGGACACCTGATCCTCGCCCTCGAAATCCGCGACTGACCACCCCCGTGAGGAAAATGCGCGTTTTTTTTCACCCGCCCCCCTCGTTTGCGGCCGCAGGATGAAAGAATCATTTGCATTTTGGGGTAATCGTGTGGATTTCTATCCCTCAGGCGCACGGCCCGTCCAGGCACCCCTCCGCCCGCGCCCTTTCCCAACCAAAACAACACTACACCACACAAAGCAATGAGCACACCGGCCTCGTCTTCCGCGCCTCTCCTTAGAACGCGCCTCTCCATTATGATGTTCCTCCAGTTTTTTATCTGGGGGGGGTTCTTTGTCACCATGGGGGCCTACCTGCTCGAAATTTTCCGAGGTGAGGAAAACCTGAACACCATCATCGGCCAATCCTACGCCACCCACAACTGGGCCGCCATCATCGCCCCGCTTTTTGTCGGCCTCATCGCCGACCGCTTCTTCAATGCCGAGCGCGTCAACGGCGTCTGCCACGTCCTCGGAGCCGGCCTCCTCTGGTATGCCGCCTCGATCAGCGAACCCGGCGCTTTCATCTGGGCAATGTTCTTCTACTTCCTGCTTTACATGCCGACCCTCGCCTTGGTCAATGCCATCTCCTTCGCCAACATCGACGAGCCGGAAAAACAATTCCCCATGATCCGCGTGTGGGGCACCGTCGGCTGGATCGTCGCCGGCTTCATCGTCGCCCAGAGCGTCATCGGCTTTGTCGATCTGCCCATCATCAAGGCCCTTACCGGTGTCGAGAACGCGCAAATCACCAACATCCCCCTCAAGATGTGCGCCATCGTGTCGCTCATCTACGGCATCTACAGCTTCACCCTTCCCGCCGCGCCGCCGGCCGCCAAAGGCAAGCCCATGAGCATTGGCAAAGCCCTCGGACTCGACGCCCTCCAGCTCTTCAAGCGCCCGAGCTTCGCCGTCTTCGCCTTCTGCTCGTTCTTAATCTGCATCCCCTTGGCATTCTACTACGCCCGCACAAACGACTTCATCTCCGCCATGGCTTTCGGCGAGCAATCCGCCGCCTTCATGACCATCGGCCAGATTTCCGAAGTCGGCTTCATGCTGCTCGTCCCCTTCTTCCTGCTCCGCTTCGGCGTGAAATGGATGCTCCTGATCGGCATGCTCGCCTGGACGCTGCGTTACGGCCTGTTTGCCACGCTCCCGGAGTCCACCGCGATGCTGCTCTTCGGCATCGCCCTGCACGGCGTCGCATACGATTTCTTCTTTGTCGTCGGCCAACTCTACACCGACCGAGCCGCCCCGCGTGAGATACGCGCCAGCGCCCAGGCACTGATCGGCCTGCTGACGTACGGTGTCGGCATGCTCATCGGCAACTACATCCTCGGCTTCTGGGGTGACAAGATCAATCTCGACGGCTCCACCCGTGAGGGATGGGCCGAGGGAGCCTTGCAGTTCTGGGGTATGCCCGCCATTGCCGCTCTCGCCGTGGCCGTCATCTTCTTCATCAGCTTCCGCGACAAGCAAGCCGAGGAAGCAGTAAAACAGGAATCTGCGAAATAAACCCTTCATCCATCGCGTATCCAAAGCATCATGACAGACTCACCCACCCTGCCCCATGCGAGCCGCCGCCGGGTCCTCAAAGGCCTGGCGGCCCTCGCCGCCATCCAGATCGTCCCCCGCCACGTCATTGGCCGCGGCCAGACTCCCCCCAGCGAACAGCTGACCAAAGCCGTCATCGGCTGCGGCAGCATGGCCCACGCCCACCTGTTCGACTACCCCGGCCGTCTGCTCGCCATCTGCGACGTCGACCGCAACCACCTCAACAACCGCCTCAACCAGTGCCGCGAACGCGGCTGGGATGAAGTGGAGGGGTATGCGGACTACCGGGAAATGATCGCTCGAGACGACGTGGACATCGTCCACATCGTCACCCCGCCCCACTGGCACGCCCTCCAGGCCGTTGCCGCCGCCAAGGCGGGTAAGGACATCTGGTGCGAGAAACCCATGACCCGCACCATCGCCGAAGGCATAGGCTTGCAGCGCGTCGTCAAGGAACAGAAACGGATCTTCCGCGTCAATACCTGGTTCCGCTTCCAAGGGCGCTACTACGATGTCTACAAGCCAAGCCGCGAGATCCGCCGCGCCGTCAAGGCCGGCCTGTTCGGTGGCCCGGTCAAATTCCACATCGGTTCCAATGTCGTCGGCGGCGGATGGAAACTCTCCCAATGGTCCGGACGCACCGACCTCGAACCTCAGGAGGTCCCCGAACATCTCGACTACAACTTCTGGCTCGGGCCCGCCCCGGAAAAACCATACCACCCACACCGCGTCCATGCATCCTTCCGCGGCTATTGGGACTACGACGGCGGCGGCCTGGGCGACATGGGCCAGCACTTCCTCGA
>SLCJ01000076.1 GCA_007125835.1 Verrucomicrobiales bacterium
AGCGCCAGGATGGACACGGCGGCGAGGGCCGCATTGATGGCACCGGCCTTGCCGATGGCCAGCGTGGGCACTGGCACCCCGGCAGGCATCTGAACGATGGACAGAAGCGAATCGATGCCTTTGAGCGTGCGCGATTCGACCGGCACACCAAGTACCGGTAATGGAGTCATGGAGGCGGTCATGCCGGGCAGGTGGGCAGCCCCGCCAGCCCCGGCAATGATCACCTTGAGTCCGCGTTCGGCCGCCGAAGTGGCGTATTCGGTGAGCAGCGCGGGCGTGCGGTGGGCGCTTACCACCCGCGATTCAAAAGGCACACCGAAGCGCTGCAGGGTGGCGGCGGCGTGGCCCATGACCGGCCAGTCTGAGGTGCTGCCCATGATGATGCCAACGTGAATCTTGTCCATGCTGTGGAAGGAAAAAGGTGAAACCCGGCACACTTCGGCCGGGGAAAAAGGGTGGACACGCTACGATGGCGGGCCCGTCGCGGCAAGCCAAATCGGGCGGCGAAAGTTGGCCAAAGCGGCGGGATCAATGGATGCCGCGGTCGGCGAGCCAACGCTCGGCATCGAGCGAGGCGGCGCACCCCTGGCCAGCAGCGGTGACGGCCTGCCGATATACATGGTCGGCGACATCTCCCGCAGCGAACAGGCCGTCGACCGAGGTCATGGTGCCCTTTTTCTGCAGGATGTAGCCATTGTCATCGCGTTCGCAAAGGTCGGCGACAAAGTTGCTGTTGGGGATGTGGCCAATGGCGACAAAGACGCAGGCCACTTCCAGCTCGCTCTGGGAGTCATCGACGGTGCTTTGTAGCTTGATGGCGCGCATTTTGCCTTCGTCGTTGGCGAGGTATTCGCTGACGACGCTGTTCCAGACGGGTTCGATTTTCGGGTTTGCCAGCGCGCGGTCGGCCATGATTTTCGAGGCGCGCAGCTCGTCGCGGCGGTGGATCAGGTAGACTTTGCTGGCGAATTTGGTGAGGAACCCGGCTTCTTCGCAGGCGGAGTCGCCGCCGCCGATCACGGCCACCGGCACATCGCGGTAGAAGGCGCCATCGCAAGTGGCGCAGGAGGTGAGGCCACGTCCGATCAGCTCTTTTTCGTTGGGCAGGCCGAGGTGGCGGGGGGCGGCCCCGGTGGCCACGATTACCGCACGGGCCTGCCGCGGCTCGCCGCCTCCGGTGTGCACCGAGAAAGATCCATCGTCTTCGCGGGCCACTTTGGTTACGGAATCATACTCGATGCGGGCTCCGAAGCGGGTGGCCTGCTCCTGCATCTTGAACATCAGGTCCGGACCCATGACACCTTCGGGAAAGCCGGGGAAATTCTCCACCTCCGTGGTGGTCGTGAGCTGCCCGCCGATTTGCGAACCAGCAAGGACGAGGGGTGACAGGTTGGCGCGGGCGGCATAAATGGCGGCGGTGTAGCCGGCGCATCCGGTTCCAATGATAATGACTTTCTCCATGGCGTGGTTTCGATCCGGGTTGGCGGCACGGGCACCCGTGCCGCATTTATGCGGAAAGGGCCGCAAAACTACCCCGGAATCAGCAGGGGGTCAATCGCAGGTGCGAACTGAAGTTCGAGGCCTGATGTCGGTTGGGCCGATGGAGGGATTGTGATCGTGGAATTTTTGGAGCGCGGAATTTATTCCGCTTGGGTGATGTGAGTGGGCCTTGGATTCCTGGAGCTACGGAGGAGTGGTGGGGGGGCTTTTCTCGGGCTTGGGCGGTTGTGAGCGTGGAGAATCGCTCTGGCGGACTGAAGTCCGCGGTCCGAAGAAGAGGCGATGGTGGGCTTTTTGGAGCGCGGAATTTATTCCGCTTGGGTGATGTGAGTGGGCCTTGGATTCCTGGAGCTACGGAGGAGTGGTGGTGGGGCTTTTCTCGGGCTTGGGCGGTTGTGAGCGTGGAGAATCGCTCTGGCGGACTGAAGTCCGCGGTCCGAAGAAGAGAGAGCGCGGCGTTTCGAATGGGCTACTCTTTATCAGTGAGTGGCTCGCTCTCGCTGGTGCCTCCCTCGGAGGACCCCTCTGTGGCTTCCACGCCCTCGGCCGCATCGCCACCGGCTTCGTCGTCGCCGTCGGGGATGACGAGTGAGATGTCCTGGAGCTTTTCGCCTTCGCGGAGGGTGAGGAGCTTCACGCCTTGGGCGTTGCGTCCGGTTTCGCGGATTTCATCAATGCGGATGCGGATGCTCTGGCCGGTGGAGGTCATGAGCATCAACTGGTCCTCGGGGCTCACTGTCACCGCGCCGACAACGGGGCCGGTTTTGTCGGTGACTTTCATGGTGATGATGCCCTTGCCGCCGCGTGTCTGTCGGCGGTAGGTGTCGAAGGGGCTGCGTTTGCCGAGACCGTTTTCTGAGGCAACAAGTAAGGTGGAGCCTTCCGTGACACAGGCGAGGCCGACGACGTAGTCGCCTTCGCCAGGGCGGATGCCCATGACGCCGGCGGAGCTGCGGCCCATGGAGCGGCAGTCGCTTTCATGGAAGCGGAGGCTGAGACCATTGCGGGTGACGAGGATCAGCTCGTCTTCGCCGCTGGTGAGGCGGACGTCGATCAGTTCGTTGCCCTCCTCGATGATGGCGGCGATGATGCCATCCTTGCGGTAGTTGCGGAAGTCGTTGAGCGCGGTTTTCTTGACCTTGCCGGAGCGCGTGGCGAAGAAGATGAAGCCGGCATCCTCGCGGAATGTGATGTCGTTTCCTTCGTCGTCGGTGGTGCGTTCGAGGCGCAGCATGGCGGCGACTTTTTCCTCGGGTTTGAGGTTGAGGACATTTTTGATGCTGCGCCCGGCGGCGGTGCGTGAGCCCTCGGGCAATTCGTAGACGCGTTCGACGTAGAGGCGACCGGTGTTGGTGAAGAAGAGCAGGTAGTCGTGCGCCTGCACGGAAAACAGGCGTTCGACAAAATCATCCGGCTCGTCGCGGGCGGTGGATTTGGTTTCCATGCCCTTTAGGCCTTTGCCGCCGCGGCCTTGCAGGCGGTAGGCGCTGGCAGGCGTGCGCTTGATGTAGCCGCGATGCGACAGGGTGACGATCATCGCGTCGTTGGCGATGAGGTCTTCGATGGCGACTTCGCCGGCTTCGGCGACGATGGGGCATTTGCGCGGGGTGGCGTATTTTTCACGGATCACGCGCAGCTCGTCTTTGATGATGTTGAGTACGCGCTCCTCGCGGGCGAGGATGTCGAGGAAATCCTTGATGTCTTCGAGCAGGCCGTCGTATTCGCCTTTGACCTTTTCCTGTTCCATGCCGGTGAGCTGGTAGAGGCGCAGCTCGAGGATGGCGTTGACCTGGCGCTCGGAGAAAATGTATTGGTTGCCCTGAATTGCCGCCTGCGAACGGATGAGGATGCCGAGTTTTTCGGCAGTAGCGACATCAAATCGGCGTTCGGCGAGGCGTTCGCGGGCTTCGTCGCGGTTTTTCGAGTCGCGGATGATTTTGATGAAATCATCGAGGTGGCCGAGCGCGAGGAGGAAGGCTTCGAGCAGTTCAGCGCGTTCCTCGGCTTTGTGGAGGAGGAAACGGGTGCGCCGCAAGACCACATCGCGGCGGTGCTCGATGTAAGCGTCGATGGCCTCCTTGAGGGAAAATTGCTTGGGCCGGTTGTAGTGAATCGCCAGCATGTTGACGCTGAACGATGTCTCCAGCGCCGTCAGCTTGAAGAGCTGGTTGACCACGACCTGCGGGCGCGCGTCGCGCTTGAGTTCGATTTCGATGCGGGTTTCCTCGTCGGAGAGGTCGCGCATACCGGAGATGCCGACGAGGGTCTTCTCGTTGACTAGCTCGGCGATGCGTTCCTGAAGGGTGGCGCGGTTGACGCCATAGGGCACCTCGCGGATGACGATGATGGGGCGTCCGTTCTCGTTTTCCTCGATCTCAAGCTTTCCGCGCAGACGCATCGATCCGCGACCGGTGGAAAAGTAGTCCTCGATACCCTTGCGTCCGCGGATTTCACAAGCCACTGGGAAGTCAGGGCCTTTGATGAAGGCCATCAACTCGGGCAGGGTGATCTGTGGGTTGTCGATCTGGGCGCAGATGGCGTCAACCACTTCGCCAAGGTTGTGGGGGGCGAGGTTGGTGGCCATGCCGACGGCGATGCCGGTGCCGCCGTTGACGAGGAAATTGGGAAAGGCGGCGGGCAGGACCGAGGGCTCTTCCTGGGAGCCATCGTAGTTGGGGTGGAAATCTACGGTGTTTTTGTCGAGGTCGTCCATCATGGCGAGGCCGAGATGGTGCAGGCGGGCCTCGGTGTATCGCATGGAGGCGGCGGCATCGCCCTCCACCGATCCGAAGTTCCCCTGGGCGTCGATGAGCAGCTCACGCATCGACCAGGGCTGGCCCATGTTGACCAGAGTGGTGTAGATGGCCTGGTCGCCGTGCGGGTGATAGTTACCCATCGTTTCCCCGACAATCTTGGCGCATTTCACATGCCCTTTGCCAGGCACGACTCCGAGCTGACGCATGGCGTAAAGGATGCGGCGTTGGGAGGGCTTGAGCCCGTCCCGCACATCGGGCAGGGCACGCGAAATGATGACCGACATCGAATACTCGAGGAAGGATTGCGAGAGCTCCTCGGCGACGTTGATGGGGCGGATGGATTCTTGGGACATGGGTGAGTTAGCGTTCGGCGGTCAATGGTGAATGGTCAACGGGCGGCAGTGAGCGGATTCCAAACTTCGGAGAAGCCGAAGCCCTGAAAGTGTTTCGGGTTTGCGGTGGCGAAGCGGGTAACACCGTGATGGCGCAGTGTGAGTGCGAGGCGCGCGTCAATGATCTGACGAAAGCCGGACATTTCCGCCGATTTCGCCCAGTGCCACAGTTTCCCGGAGATGGCGGGATCATAGTCGATATGTCGCCATCCTGTCCTGGTTTTGACGCCCTCGACATAGGCGGTGGCTTCTGCGGCCGAATGCGGGCGATCGAAAACAGCAGCGTTTCTCAACTGCATGTAAAGCTCAATCATCACAAGTTCGCAAACGACGAATTCATGCTCCGTATCCCGTGTTGCAGCGGCGAAGAATTGACGTGCGGCCGCATGCAGGGGAGCGCCTGGGTCGGCGGCATAAACGAAAAGATTGGTGTCCGCGCTCGTCATTGACGGTTAGTGGATTTTGCACCTCTCTTCGATCGCATCCGCTTCGACATGCATTGTGGCTGGGTCCGCCTTCCACCCTCCCGACTTCTGTAGCACGGGCATTGCCCAGGGCTTTTCCAACACGGGCTCCTCCGGGTAGCTGTCCGCATACCGCTCCATTTCCCGCCGGATGATTTCGGCGAGCGACAGATCCCTTGCCTTCGCGATCTTGCGGAGCTTGCGATGTAAGGGCTCTGGGAGCTGAATCTGGGTTCTGGTCATGACATCAATGTAATGTATGAGGCAATCTTCTGTCAAGCTGGTAAGGGCGCGTTCGCTGAGACGAAGGGGCAGCCGATGCGGAGGCGGGAGAGGCTCTTGGATCAGGTTGGCTTTACGAGGATCGGGGCTGTTGGCGGAGGGCGTGTAAGTCACGTGGAGGGTCTCCTACACATCCAAATTCCGCACATTGAGAGCGTTGTCCTCGATGAACCGTTTCCGTGGTTCGACGATGTCGCCCATGAGGACGTCGAACATGGTGTCGGCTTCGACCATGTTGTCTTCGTCGAGGCGGACGCGCAGGAGCTGGCGGGTGGCGGGGTCCATCGTGGTCTCGAAGAGCTGTTTGGCGTTCATTTCACCAAGTCCCTTGAAGCGTTTGACCTGGATGCCTTTGGCGGAAATTTCGAGCACGCTGGAAAGGATTTCGGGAAGGCTGTGGATGGGGACCACTCTTTGCTTGTCGCCTTCGCCTTCAACCAGTTCCCAGAGCGGGCCGTTTTCGGAGAAAAAGCTGACGGTATCCAGCCCGGCTTCCTGGAGGCGGGAGAAGATTTTGGCGATGGCGTGGGATTCGTGCAGTTCGTGGAGTACGGCACGGCGGCTGGGGCCGGTGTGGGCGGCGAGGTCCTCGTCGGTGAGTTCCTCGTCGAAAAGGCGGAGATCGCGGTTCTCGGCGGCGTAGGCGCGCAGCGTCTCCTCGTCGGAAAAGTAGAGCACGCTTTCCTCGTTTCCTTCGCGTATGCGGATCATGAACTCGGGCAGATGCCCGTCTTCGGTGCGGCGCGAGAGGTAAGTGCGGAAGTCGCCGCCATTGCCCTCGATCGAGCGGATGTAGCGCGACAGGCGGGAAAGGGTTTCGAGGATGGTTTTCAGTTCGCTGGCGGAAAACTCGCGACCGTTGCCGCCGGGCTCGCGCAGCAGCACTTCGCCCGCACCAAGGTCGATGAGGATGTGCTCGAGTTCGTCGTCGTCCTGAACGTATTCGGAACGTTTTTTCCGCGTGACGAGGTAGAGGGGCGGCTGCGCGATGTAGAGATAGCCGCGTTTGACCAGCTCGGGCATGTGGCGGCAGAAGAAGGTCAGCAGCAGGGTGCGGATGTGCGAGCCGTCAACATCGGCATCGGTCATGATGACGATTTTGTGGTAGCGCACTTTGTCGATGTGGAACGAACCCTCGGTCTCGCCATCGCCGATGCCGGCACCAATGGCGGTGATCATCGATTGGATTTCCTTGTTCTGCAGGGCGCGGTGGAGGCGGGCCTTCTCGACGTTGATCAGTTTTCCACGCAGTGGCAGGATCGCCTGGGTGCGGCGGTCGCGCCCCTGTTTGGCGGAGCCGCCGGCGGAATCACCCTCGACGATGAACAGCTCGGATTTGGCGGGGTCGCGCTCGGAACAATCGGCCAGCTTGCCCGGCAGGCCGCCGCCGGACAAGGCGGATTTGCGCACCGTCTCGCGGGCTTTGCGGGCGGCCTCGCGGGCGCGGGCGGCATTGACCGACTTTTCGATGATTTTTTTGGCGACGGCCGGGTTCTCCTCGAAAAACTGCGTGAGCCCCTCATACACGATGGAGGAGACGACGCCTTCAATCTCGGTATTGACCAGCTTGTCCTTGGTTTGCGAAGAAAAGCGGGGGTTCGGCATCTTTACCGAAATCACGCAAACGAGGCCCTCGCGCACGTCATCACCGGACAGGGCGGGATCTTTGTCCTTGAGGATTTTGTTGGCCTTGGCGTATTGGTTGATGCCGCGGGTGAGGGCGGAGCGGAAGCCGGTGAGGTGGGTGCCGCCGTCGGCGTTGGGAATCGAGTTGGCGAAGCAGAGGATCTGGTCGTTATACGAGTCGTTATACTGGAAAACGACATCGGCGAAAACGTCGTCGGTCGTCTGCTTGCCGTCGTAGTCAAGGTCGATCTGGCGCTTTCCGTGCAGCGTCACCGGATCATGGAGGACGTTCTTGTTCTCGCCGAGCTGAAGGACGAACTCCTCAATGCCCTTGGCGTAGAAAAACGAGGTCTTCTTCGCCGATTCGGGGCGCTCGTCTTCGAGGTCGATGGTCAGGCCCGGATTGAGGAACGCCAGCTCGCGCAGACGGGTGGCGAGGCGGTCGAACTTGAACTCCGTGGTGTCGACGAAGATCGTGGCATCAGGGAAAAAGGTGATCGTGGTGCCGGTTTTCCTCACGTCCACCTCGCCGACGACGTGCAGCGGTTGCGTGGTCTTGCCCCGCTCAAAGGCGATGCGGTGGATTTTCCCCTCGCGCATGATGTCGGCGCGGAACCAGTCGGCAAGGGCGTTCACGCACTTGGCGCCGACCCCGTGGAGGCCACCGGAATACTTGTAGGCGCCCTGGCCGAATTTGCCCCCGGCGTGGAGGTTGGTCAGCACAAGCTCGACAGCCGGCATGCCGAATTTCGGGTGCGTGTCCACGGGGATGCCGCGGCCGTTGTCCGAGATGGAAACAGAGCCGTCCACGTGGATGGACACCTTGATGCGGTCGCAATGGCCAGCGAGATGCTCGTCGATCGAGTTGTCCAGCACCTCGAAAACGCAGTGATGAAGGCCGCGCTCGTCAGGGTCGCCGATATACATCCCGGGGCGCTTGCGCACGGCCTCGAGGCCTTCGAGCTTGTCGATCTGCGCCGCCCCATAGTCCTGCGTGACAGTAGCGAACCCCTGGTCGGGATTCAAGGTCGCGGGAGCGTCGGAAGAAGAGGGGGAATCGGGATCTGCCATGAGTCGGTAAATGTAGGGAAGATTGGGGGAATCACAAGTCCTTGTTGGGGGTGTTCCCAGGGGAATTCAGCTGCTCCGGGGGCGGTCGGAAATGAGCCGGACGGGGCAGGGCGACTCAGCACGGCGGGCTGCCAAACCACCTCCCTCAACCCAATATGGGAGCTCAGCCAGATACTGCCAGGCATAATTTTGGGCACGACGGCGGGTGGCGATGCTGTTTCCAGAGGCGAGATCCGGACCCAAATCGGCGATTCATCTGCAAAGAGCTCGAACCATGCAGTTTGCAAAGGAAGTCGGCGAAAACAACGAAATGGGTTTTTAAATCACCTGCCCGGCGGTTTCCTTGTAAGGAAGGGAGGTGCGCCCGCTCGCAGCTTGAAGTGCTTTGGCGCAATGGAGCCTACCATTTTACCCACGTCATTCCTTTGTTCAAATGAACTGCCTTCACATCGTCTGCAAAGACGATTCTTGCTTGCGTGGCATCTTTTATGTTCACATGTACATAATCGATGATGGTTTCCGAGGGGTTTATGTGCAGAACATCGTCGATCAACTCCACAGAACAGTTAAAGGCAAGAAAATCTCTGCTGCCCTCAAGTTGGATGACATAAGCCTTGTTGAGCGCTACTTCGGCGAGACATTTGAAGTGCTCGTGAACATCGTTGTCGTGGGAGTTCGCCATGAACCAATCGCTCACCATGTCGACATAAGCCTCGCCCCCGATGTATTCGTTGTAGCCATATTCATTGACATGATAGTGGATGCCTGGAAAATCCATGATCGTTGCTCCCGGTATGTTTCGCGCGATCTGCTTGACTTGGACATAGGGGTTCACCATGAATGCCCATCTAAGCTTTCCGGTAACCTGTTCGATCGACTGCATGGCGGCATCCAAACCGTTGAAGGTTCTGATCAAATATTTCGCCTGCCCTGTCAGTAGATAGGCATAATAGTTGGCGTATGTCGCCCATGATGACCAGCCATGCGGAGAGTTTAGGAAATTGTTGGCGATCATGACATCGTATTGAGCTTCCCAGAAACGATGCGTTCCGGAGCGCATGCGGGCGTACGGAATCACTAGCTGCTGCAGACATTCGTGCTGGCTCAGGATATCAATCGCGGCCGCACTGTACCTTTCACGTTGTTGCTCGTCTGTTTGCCTCAAGGCGAAAGCGGCGAGCTGCAAGGCCGTGCAGGATATCATGCCATCCTCAAATGTCATCTCCCCCTCGGTCTGAACGTTTGTTCGGTTTCGCTCCAGCTCATCGATGGCCAGTTTGACCGAGGCAGCGATTCTCTCGTAGTCGGCCAGGTACTCGCTTTTCAAGCCGGATGTCTCCAGCACCCCGAGGAGTTCCATCATGCTTTTGGCAGGATAGATCACGCTCGTGTAGTGTGTTCTTCCAGCTCTGTAGGGACCATCGGGAGACTGCGCCTGCATCAGATTGCCCGCTAGGCGAATCGCCTTTTGAATGTCCTGCTCATCGTTGAAGGCTCCGTATCTCGCCACCAATATCCCAATTAGCGAGCTGATGTTTTGGATGCGGTGCGTCACCTCAAGTAGATCGAGGGTTTCCGGAACGAGGATGGCGTCAAAAATCACCTGAAACTGTTCGTCGGCCGGCTCGATCGAGGGGTGATCCGGCAGATGTATGGCGCCGAGATATGTCGTGTGGAATCCGTACCAAGCCTCGCAATGGCCAGCGAGATGTTCGTCGATCGAGCTATCCAGCACCTCAAAAACGGAGTGATGAAGGCCGCGCTCGTCTGGAGCACCGATCCACATCCCGGGACGCTTGCGCACCGCCTCCAGGCTTTCGATGCCAAGGAATGTTTGATGCCTGTCTCCGTGTAGGTGAGCATCTAACTTGACAGCCTAAATTTAAACATCATTCACTCTGACCGCCGAAACGATCATTCATCAAAGCATGTTGATGAAAATGGATTCAGTCTTCGAGGCCGAGTTTTCGCAGCTTGGGTGCGATCACGGCCGGGCAGTATGGGTTGGAGTTGCGATTTCTTGAGTAGTAGTCCTGATGGTAGACCTCGGCGGCATAGAATTCGGGGGCGGCTTTGATCTGGGTGACGATGGGGCGGGCGAGGTCTTTCTGCGCCTCCGCCATTGACTTGCGAATCGTCTCCTCGTGGGCGGGGTCGTGGAAAAAGATGGCCGAGCGGTATTGGGTGCCGACATCGTTGCCTTGGCGGTTGAGTTGTGTGGGGTCGTGGAGTTGCCAGAACCATCCGAGTAGATCGCTGAGCGAAAGGATCTCTGGGTCGAAGACGACGCGGACCACTTCGGCGTGCCCGGTGGCCCCCGAAATGACCTGTTCGTAGGTTGGATTGACGGTGGTTCCACCCATGTAGCCGGAAGTGGC
>SLCJ01000161.1 GCA_007125835.1 Verrucomicrobiales bacterium
AGGCGAACTCGTGAACGGAGACAACCGCAGCACCGAGCCCACCGAGCCCACCGAGCCCACCGAGCCTACCGAGCCTACCGAGCCTACCGAGCCCACCGAGCCCACCGAGCCCGACACCCCGCCCCGGGTCACGCGCGAGACCATTTTGCCGGCCGGGGTCGCTGCACCCTCCGCGCCGTCCGCTCCGGCCACAGCGGACGACCGGGCGCCTGAGGACCTCACTGAAGGCGTGGCACCGCTCGGCTTACCACCGGTGCCGGATTTCTCCGACGGCGACGCCCTTGAATTCTGCGACCCCGTGCCGGTGACCAACCCGGCCATCGAAACTCCGCAGGCCAAAAGCCGCCGCCCACGCCACCGCGACGAGGAGGGCGAGGAGGGCGACACCCGTTCCAAACACGGGCCCACTCCCGAAGAACTCGGCAAGCCCGGCTTCCGCGACCGCAAGAACTGGCGCCAGCGGCAGAACCTCGGTCCTGCCGAACCCTGCTCGGGCATCCTTGAAATGTCGCCCAAGGGATTCGGCTTCCTGCGGCGCGCCAAAGCGGGTTTCAAGCAATACGCCAAAGACGTTTTTGTGCTTCCCGACACCGTTCGCCACTTCGGCCTTCGCGAGGGGATGTTTCTGGAGGGCGAGGCGCGCCCGGCCCCCCGCGGTCCGCAAATGAGCGATCTTTTCAAAGTCAACGGGCGGGAGCCCGGCTATCACAAGGGGCTCCCCTACTTCGAAGAACTCACCGCCATCAACCCGGACAAGCGCTACTCGCTCGAAACCACATCCGAGCGCCACACCACCCGGGTGATCGACATGATGGCTCCCATCGGCCGCGGCCAGCGGGGATTGATCGTCGCCCCGCCGCGCACCGGCAAGACCACGCTTCTCCAGCACATTGCCGAGGCAGTTCAGGAAAAATACGAGGACGTGCATGTGATGATGCTGCTCATCGACGAACGTCCGGAAGAGGTGACCGAGCTGAGCCGTGCCCTCCCGGATGCGGAAATCATCGCCAGTTCCAACGACAACGATGTCTGGGCCCACACCCGCATCGCCGAATTCGGCGTCATGCGTGCCAAGCGCCTCGTCGAAGAGGGCCGCCACGTATTCATCCTCCTCGATTCCATCACCCGCCTTGCCCGCGCCTACAACAACTCGATGCGCGGAAAAGGGCGCACCATGTCCGGAGGGGTCGACGCCCGCGCCCTGGAAATGCCGCGCCGCCTTTTCGCTGCCGCCCGCAATACGCGCGAGGCAGGATCGCTTACCATGATCGCCACCGCCCTGATCGAAACCAATTCGAAAGCCGACGAGCTGATCTTCCAGGAATTCAAGGGCACGGGCAACATGGAGCTGCTGCTCGACCGCCGCATCGCCGAACAATACATCTACCCCGCCGCCAACATCTTCCGCTCGGGCACCCGCCGCGAGGAACTGCTGCTGCCCCCACACCAACTCCAGAAAATCAATTTGATCCGCCGCGGCCTGGCCGGCCACCGCCCTCCCGAGGCCATGGAACGGCTCCTCCATTTCCTGAAAAAATTCCCAAGCAATGCCCAGATGTTAATCGAGATCAAGGCGCAGGGATACTGACCCGCCCAAAGACACCCCATCCACACGCCGCCGCCGGACGTATCCCGTTAGCCGGTCAGACCACGCCCCCCGGCAGCTACAAATCACAGCGCAACAATCCGCTGCACATTCAATCACATCCAATCACCCCTCCGGCATGGCCGGTACAAGAATACACCCACAACCCACCAAACAAAACGATATGGCACACACACTCCCCGAACTCACCTACGCCAAAGACGCGCTCGAACCCCACATCGACGCCCGCACCATGGAAATCCACCATGGCAAACACCACCAAACCTACATCACCAACCTGAACAACGCCCTTGAGGGTCACACCGACCTCTCCTCTAAATCCATCGAGGCCCTGATCTCCGACCTCACCTCGGTGCCGGAAAACATCCGCACCGCCGTGCGCAACAACGGCGGCGGCCACTACAACCATTCCCTGTTTTGGAAAGTAATCGGCCCCGACGCCGGCGGCACACCCAGCGGCGACCTCGCCGCTGCCATCGACACCGCCTTCGGCTCGTTCGACGCGTTCAAAGAGCAATTCGCCAAGGCGGCCACCACCCGTTTCGGCTCCGGCTGGGCTTGGCTGTGCGCCGACAAAGAAGGCAAGCTTTGCGTCTGCTCCACCGCCAATCAGGACACGCCCCTCATGGGCGAGGACTTCGGCGGCTGCGGCTGCACCCCGCTCCTCGGACTCGACGTTTGGGAGCACGCCTACTACCTCAACTACCAGAACCGCCGCCCAGACTATATCAGCGCCTTCTGGAACGTCGTGAACTGGGATGCCGTCGCCGCCAACTACAGCGCCGCCAAAGGCTGAGCCAAATGCCTACATTTGTGCAGGCGACTCCGGTCGCCCGCGCACCCCTTTTCCGCAGGGGCGGACCTTCCCGGGTCCGCCCCTGCTTTGTTTATCCGGTTAGTAGAGATTCATTTAACTGGTGCCCCCCAAGGAGCGGCGAACCTCCTTCGCCGATGCGGATGATGGGGAAAATGAGGAGGGAGCTTCGCGCCTGGTCATTTGCTTTCCCATCCTCGGGCGATGATGGATCGCCCCTCCTTGGTTGAGATGTCTCGGCGCTTCGAGGGCTGCTGGCCCCCGCTGGGAACGCCAAGGTCCTCCTTGGCATGAGA
>SLCJ01000305.1 GCA_007125835.1 Verrucomicrobiales bacterium
ACGCTTAGCGCGTAGCCGAAGGAGGCGCGGGAGAAGTCGATCAGGTTGCCCGTGTTGCGCAGCACGCCGCCGCTTTCGGAGGTCAGGCGCACGCCGGTGGGGGATCCGAAGCCGAAGCGCCCGAGCGATTCGAAGTAACCGTTCATGCCGAGTTTGCGGGCGATTTGGAACGACCCGATGTTGCTGGATTTGGTGATTACCTCCTCGACCGTGAGGTAGCCGTAGGGCGAATGGTCGGGCACGGAGAGACGGCCTTCGACCAGGCGGCCGTTGTGGCAGAAGATGCGGGTGGTCGGCTCGACCAGGCGGGCGTCGAGCGCCGCCGCCGTGCCGAATACTTTGAAGGTGGAGCCGGGCTCGTAGACATCCGAAACCGCAAAATTGCGGCGTTCGCCGACGCGGGTGTTGGTGTCGAAGTCGGGAAGGTTGGCCAGCGCCAGGATGTCGCCGGTTGCCGGATCCAGCAGCACGGCCGAAGCGCGCTCCGGCTTGTATTCCTCCAGCGCCAGCGCGAGCTGCTCCTCGACCATGGATTGCAGCGCACTGTGCAGGGTGAGGTGGACATCGCCGCCGTGGCGCGGCGGCTTTTCGACTCCGGTGTAGGTGCCGATTTCGCGGCCGCGGCGGTCGATCATCACCTTGCGGTGGCCGGGCTCGCCCGCCATCCACGTGTTCATGGTCGCTTCTACTCCCTCGCGCCCCCGGCCCTCGTAGTCGACATATCCGAGGACGTGGCTCATCAGCGTGCCTCCGGGATAAAACCGGCGGCTGCCCTGCTCGAAGGCGATGCCGGAGATGCGTGCGCGCGCCAAGGCGGCCCGCACTGGCTGGATTTCGTCGGTGGTCATACCGCGATGGAGCACCACGCGTCTGCGGTTGCCGAAGCGGAAGCGTTCGCGCAGTTCCGACTTGTCCATCGGCAGGAAGCGGGACAGCACGGCGGCGATATGGTCGTAGTATTCCTCATGCAGCGCCGGATCCATCTCGGTGCTACGCGAAACCGCGATCCGCGTGCGGCCGCGGGCTGCGGCGACGCCATTGACCACCGCGTTGAAATCTTCGAGCCGGTAACGGTCGGCGACAATGTCATACACCGGCAAATTGTGCACCAACTGCTCACCGTGCCGGTCGAGAATTACGCCGCGCCGCGCCGGCAGCGGGATCTTCACCGAGTAGTCGGCTTCGGCGCGCTCGCGCCACTCCTCATGCTGAAAATACTGGATGTCGAGCAGCCTCACCGAAACGAGGCTGAAGCCCAGCACCAACAACAAGGTGAGCAGAATGGCCCTGTTTCTGAATCCGCGGTCGGCCATGGCTTCAGGGTGCGGCCCCTCCCATGGCCACTCCGGTTTCCTCGGCGGGCTCCGCGCCAATGACCAGCACGGTGCCCGGTTCAATTTCCTGCAGGCCGGTGTTAGCCTCGGCGAGACGCCGCCGCAGCGCCTCCCGCGTGAGCAGAGCCGCCTTGTGCGACTCGATGGTCTCTTTCTCGATGCGAAGCGCCTCCATTTCCCGTTCGATAGCCGCCATTCGGTGGCGGGCATCGCTGGCCGACTGCTGGATCAGCACGCGCGCGCCGACAATGCCGACCACTCCGAACAGGGCGAGCACACCAAGCACGGTGCAGAACAGCGGCCAATTGAAACCGGCCGCTCCTCCCGCATGATTGCTTCCTCCATAGCTCATGGTTCGCACCTCCTTTCAGCGACACGCAGTCGGGCGCTGCGCGCGCGCGGGTTGGCATCGGTTTCGGCGGCGGACGGGGCGATCGAACGCCGGGACGCCTGGGTGAAGAAATGGCGCGGATTGGGCTTTGGCTGCGGCCACTCCGGGCGGTCGATGGTGGCGGCCGAGGTTTCGCGCAGGAACTGCTTGACCATGCGGTCCTCCAGCGAATGAAAACTAATCACCGCCAGCACCCCGCCGGGCTTCAACCACGCGACGCTCGTCTCCAGCACCTGGCTCAAGGCCTCCAGCTCGCCATTGACGGCGATCCGCAGGGCCTGGAAAACGCGGGTGGCCGGATGCTTGCCGCTGCGCCTGCCGAGAGCGGCTTCCATCAGCGTCGCCAGTTCGGTGGTGGTGGCGATCGGTTTGCGGGCGCGAGCGGCGCAGATGGCGCGGGCTGCGCGCCGTGCCCGCGGCTCTTCGCCAAAGCGGCGGAAAATGTCGACCAATTCCTCCTCGGGAGCAGCATTGACAAGGTCCGCCGCCGTCGGTTGCTCGCCCGAGGTATCCATGCGCATGTCGAGCGGGCCCTCGCGCATGAACGAAAATCCACGGCTGGCCAGATCGAGCTGCGGCGACGAAACACCCAGATCCAAAAGAATCCCATCAAACGGCTCCGCGCCGCGCTCGCGCATCAGCGCGTCGAACGAAGCAAAATTTCCATGCACCGCTTCGAAGCGATCGCCGAAACGGGCAAGCCGCCGCCGCGCCGCCGCCAGCGCCGTGGAGTCGCGGTCGAGCCCCAGCACCGTGGCCCCGGCTTCGAGCAGCGCCTCGCTGTGCCCACCGCCACCCAGAGTCAGATCGGCAATGGTTTTTCCCTCCGAGGGAGCCAGCGCCGACACCGCCTCGTCGCGCAGCACCGCCACATGATCGAATCCCGAGCCCCCCTCGGCGGCCACGAATCCACGGCACATCCAGCCCGCACCCGGAGCAAATGCCGCGGGCCGCGCGAAACGGAAAGCAATTGAGTGCCGCGCAATCATC
>SLCJ01000140.1 GCA_007125835.1 Verrucomicrobiales bacterium
AGGCGGAAAAACATGCGCGGCGTGTCCGTAGCGACACCTCGCTGGTGCGCCTCTTCGCCGAAGTGAATGAAGGGAGCATAAACCCACGTCTTCAAATCCAAGGCAAACTGTAGGAAATAGGTCCGCCCCTCCGCTCCCGGCCAATCCAACAAAAACGTATTTTCCGCCGCAGGCGAGATCCGCAAGGGCTGCGGCTCGCTACCTACCGCGACAAGCGGCCCGGCGGAAATCCAGAAGCCCAGCCCGGCAATAGCAGCCCACGCGCCCGCCCATCGGTTCGTTCTCATAGGCCACCCTCCTTTCCGGGGGGCGTGCCATCCGGCCGCCAGAAGAACACATTCACATCTTGTGGGCGCGGCGGGTTGGCCAGGGCCTCCGCCCGCCGTGCCTGCCATTGCTCCTGCCGCCCCGCATGCGCAGATGCCAGGGCCTGCCCATGATCGCGATACAGAGCATGCATGTCCCGCACCAACCCCCATGCGGCGGCACCGGAAAACCCATCCTCCCGCGCCCCGGCAAACTGCGGCTCAAGCATCGAAAACAGCGGCACCTCGGCCCAATCCAGCCCCAGCCAAGAAAGAATCTGATCGCGCTCTCCGGCATCAGACACCTCATCCACTGCCAATAACAATCCATACATACGCAAATCGCCGCCGACCTCCTGCGCCTGAAACGAGCCCACGCCACCAAAATGACGAAAATCCACATTCGACCAGAAAAGCAAATCCTCTTCCTCCGGGCCATCCAAGCGGCACCTCACAAGTGAAACCGGCCCTTCAAACACCCAGGCCGACACAAAAGCCATCCGTGGAAAAATTCCCTCTGCAGCAGGCGCTGGGACTTCTTTCCACGACACGCCCGAGCTGTCGCCATTACTCCCCTGCGCCAATACCGGCAAACCCGGATCGGCCACAGAATGCACGCGAAGGCGAATCCTTCCCTCCACAGGAGGCAACCCGGGAAACGACGAATGCTCAACCACATCCATCTCGAAATCATGCATCCCCAGAACCTCAAACTCAGGAAGCTCGGGCGACTCGCGCGGTGCCGTGCCAACCGTCCCATCGGGCACCGGATGGCAAGGCATGGCCACTGTGGCGACTGGCGCTCCCTCCGGCCCCGACGCCATTACCCAGGGCAGACAAAATCCAATCAACGCCCCCGGCAAAACAACTTGAGCAAAAACACAACGCATGAATCTTTGGGACAGTTAGGCAGGCTCCCACACCTCATAAACACGTGCAAGCACAAAAATCGAATATGATAGAAAAAGCTGGGGTTTTCCGGATTTGGCCTGACAGCCATGGACGGTCGATGTTCAGGTTCCAGAAGCACCGCCAAGGGGAACGGCGACGTCAAGCCCGGGGAGGCGCGCGGGCCGCAGCTCCCCATCTTCATTCACTTGGATTGTTGCTACACGAATCGGCTCGCCCTGCCACTTGTCGCCCAGTTCAATCTTCGCCTGCCAGCGCTTTTCCGGGTGACGTGGCGGAGCCGAAGAGCGGTGGTCGGGTATTCAGCTCGACACAAGCCACCCCGAAAGCGGTCGAAAAAAACGGCATTGAGGACGCCGCCGCGAATGGCTTGGGCGTTTTGCCCGCGGAAAGGCCCACAGATATGGGCCGGGTGGGCTCTCGGTAGCGGCGGTTTGGGGGGCGGTTACAAACCGCCCCCCTGGTTGCCGTGCGGTGGGATTGTGATCACTCGGTGGCTGCCGGGCCCCGGCGCTCGCGGGCGGGGCGACGTGGCGGATCCTGCGGCTGAGGCATGTATTCCGCGATTCCTCGGCGGTATTCGCGCACGGTGATTTGGCCGTCGTTGTTGGCATCCATGGCGGCGAGAAGGATGCGCGGGGCGGCGGCAAGTTCCTCGGCGCTGATCACTCCATCGTTGTTCCGATCGAGCAGGGCAAAGAGGGGCGGCACCCTTTCCGGGGCTGGCCTTTGCGGGCGCTCGGGTCTCTCCGGCCGTTCGTCCCTCTGCCGAAGTCCGGGGCGCTCGGGTCGGTCCGGTCGCTCAGGACGAGCTTCTCCATCGGGATTGAAGCGGCGGCGCCCTTCGATCCATTCCTCGCGTGTGATGGTGCCGTCGTTGTTGATGTCGAAGCGCCTGAGGATGCGCGGGGCGGCGGCGAGTTCCTCGGCGGAGATCAGCCCGTCGCGGTCCTGATCAAAGAGCAAGTAGCCGGGGGCCAGAGCGCGGACGCGATCGGGGTTGAGAATCCGGGCCTCGCGGCCTGGACCTTCGCCTGCGGGCTGGGCCGCAGTGAATCCAGCGGAGAGCAGCACGCAAAGGGCTGCGGTGGATAGGGCTGTGCGTGTTTTCATAATGGTATGGATTTGGTGTTTTCTGTCGAACGGAAGGTGATTGTGGAAACCATCCCGTTGCAATGGATGGAACCACAGGGATGTAAGGATCATGTGAAAATCGCCGTGAAAATTGTAAAGCTTGTGTAAAACCGTGGCGTCCCGTCAAATGCGAGCTTGCCAGGCCACTTCATTTGGAGGCATAATCAGGCATCCTCGATGGCCTCCGTCTTCCCATCCGCGCTCCCTTCTTCGGCACCGTTCCGCGTTTTGGCGGTAGATGACGACTGCAAGTTCTGCGCCCTACTTGCGGATTATTTGAGGCCGTTCGGTTTTGAGGTGGAGGCGGCTCACAGCGGGCCGGATGGCTTGGCAAAAGTGGAGGCGGGCGGCTACGATGCGGTGATTCTAGATGTGATGCTGCCGGGTTTGGATGGCCACGAGGTTCTGCGGCGGATCCGGGCGGTCTCGGCCGTGCCGGTGTTGATGCTGACCGCCCTGGGGGAAGAGGCGGACCGCATTGTCGGCCTGGAGTCGGGTGCGGACGATTACCTGCCCAAGACATTTTCCACGCGTGAATTGCTGGCGCGCTTGCGGGCCGTAGTACGGCGCTCGCGTTTGGGTGGCCTGAGCCGGAGTGACAAGCCCGATCAAGAACCTGATGGCGACGAGGAACTGCGCTCGGCAGGGCTGCGGATAAATTTTTCGCGGCACGAGGTGGAAATGGACGGCCAGCCGGTGGAACTCACGCCTGTGGAATATTCGCTTCTGGCGGCGCTGCTGCGTGCACGAGGGCGGGTCTGCTCGCGCGAACTGCTCCTGGAAAAGGTGCGCCAACGCGACTATGACATCTATGATCGCAGCATCGATGTGCATGTCTCGTCGCTGCGCAGGAAACTCGGCGACGACGCCCGGGAAGGGCGATTGATTCGCACCGTGCGAGCCGCAGGTTACCAGTGGGCGGGTCCCCCGCCCCGCCCCGCCGAAGGGAAAGGAGCGGCGACGTGAAGCGGTTCCGGCCGGGGCTGCGGGCGAAGATTCTCGCCGGGCTGCTCGTCAATGTTTTGGCCTTGGGGGGATTGTTGGCTTGGTTGTTGGGTGTCGGCGTGGGCGGCGGCGACGCGCTCATCGCCGGGCGGGCGGCCAACCAGGTCACCTCGGTGGCGCGCACGCTGGCCGCCGAACTGTCGCGGACGCCGCGCGAGGACTGGAACAATGTGCTAATTTCCTACGGGGAATCCCATGGCGCAGACTTCTCCGTAGTCAGGCATGACGGGAGCACAGTTGTCGGAGCCCGGGTGGAGGTGCCGCTGGAAGTGCTGCGGCGGATCCCCCCACCGCGGGCCGTGCCGAGCCGGGGGGGCGGGATCCGGAGGCCAGGCCTTGGGCGGGAAACGGAAACACGTCCGGCATCCCCTGGCGCCTTGGTCGAAAGCCAGGCCGAGTTTCTGTTTTTCCTCAGGGCGGGCACGCCGCCGCGCCATTTCGCAGCGGCCCGGATCCCCCTTCGTCCGCCAAGACGCCCCCTGTCGCCGGGTGCCGTGGATTTCACGCTTCTGATTTCCACCGACTCACTCGCCGGGAGCCCGCTTTTTTTCGACCCGCGTCCGTGGTTGCTGGCGCTCACAGCAGCTGGGGGCCTGACCTTGCTGATCTGGCTGCCCATTTTGGGAGGCATCGTGCGCCGCCTGGGCAAGCTTGAGTCTGCCACAGCAAAAATTGCCCGCGGACATTTTGATTTGGATTTGGGTCGGAAGGATGGGGATGAAATCGGCCGCCTGGGCCACTCGATCCGGGTGATGGCTGCGGAACTGGATCACTTGGTCACCGGGCAGCGGCGGTTTCTTGCGGATGCCGCCCATGAACTCTGCGCGCCGCTGGCCCGTTTGCGCCTGTCGATCGATCTGCTCGAAAGAGAGGTTACCGCAGACCCGCAGGCCACTCAGCGGCTGCGCCAAGTCGATGCCGAGGCTTCGGAACTCGGTCTGCTGGTCGAAGGGATTCTGGATTTTTCCCGGGGCCAGTGGAGCGGCAAGCCACCGCATCGCGAACACTTTCCGCTCGAAAAGTTCCTTCAGGAAGTGGTCGAGCGTGAGATTCCGGGCGTTGAAACTGCGGTGCATGTGGAATCCGCACTCGCTGAAGTGCAGAGCGATCCCACACTTCTGCGGCGAATGCTGGCAAACCTCCTACGAAATGCAGCGCGCCATGGCAAGGCTCCCGTGTCGGTCGAAGCGGCTGCGGAGGATGATGGGTGGCGGCTTCGGGTGCGGGATGCGGGCGAAGGGGTCCCGCATGAGTGGCTGCGTGGGATGTTCGAGCCCTTTTCCCGACCCGACCCGTCCAGGGCACGCGAGAGTGGGGGGCACGGACTGGGTCTTGCCATCGCCCGCACCTGCGTCGTGGCTCTCGGCGGAATAATACGCGCAAAAAATTTGCCGGAGGGCGGCTTCGAAGTAGAGGCACACTTTCCTTGCCACAGTGAGCAGCACGACGATCACGATAAATCGACACCTGCAAACTGATTTTCGTTCTTGCCAAAATACCGATTTGGCGGTAAAACTGTGGAAATTACCCTAATTCTGATGATCAAGAAAACCAAAGCCATCCTCTTCGCGTCCACTGTTTCCCTGGCCACACCTGCTTTTGCCGGAGAATCCACCTTCATCGCCACGGCAGATCGACCCGCAGGCAACTTGCTGGGAGGTGCCCACCTCACAGTCGAGGGCGGCGTGTGGTCTGACTTCATTTTCCGTGGACGCGAATTGGGCGACACGTCCGGAGATGCCCGCGCGGAATTGATTTTTCCCCTTGGAGACAACGCCAGCCTGAGCCTGGGTGGCCGATACGTGGGAGGCGACGACTACGAGCAATCCGAGGGATTCGCCGCCGTGCAGCAGGGTTTTGGCGCGGTGACACTTGCCGCCGGCTATCGGTTTCTGGGGTTGGACGCAGGAGACCGCCATGAGCTTGGCCTGATGTTGGGCACGCAAATCGCGGGATTGGATTGGATGCTTTCCCTCTTCCACGACACCGAATTCAGCGGCGAATACATCGAACTTGCCGCACGCAAAAGCTGGTCGCTGAGCGAGCCGGTCTCGCTCGGGCTGGGCGGCGGAATCTCCGCCGTTTCCGACTACTGGGTGCCGGGCAGCGGATTCAACCACGCCTTCCTGCGCCTCGATTTGCCGGTTTCCGTGCGCGATGGAGTGACATTGACCCCATGGATTGCCGGCAACTTCCCGGTGGATAAGCTCGACGACATTCAGAGCGACGAGGTCTACGGCGGTGTCAGCCTGCGCCTCGATTTTTAAGGTGAAAAAGCCGGAGGCACGGCAGTCCGGAGCAGTCGCAAATTTGCCCGGCCGAATGTCGTTTTTTTCATTGAGTTTCACTCAGGCGGGTGTATCCTATCCGCCCTCTCACACGGGTTCGTCGCCCGTGGCAAAATGGTGGTCGTAGCTCAGTTGGTAGAGCTCCAGATTGTGGTTCTGGCTGTCGCGGGTTCGAGTCCCGTCGATCACCCCATTTGATTTTCTCTGCATTGGCACAAAGCCAACAGCCCGTCCGACCGACACGACGACGTCGGCCTGTACATTGACACGCCAAGTTTTTGCTGCCTACGTATCAATTTGTCGGTAGTAAACTATGTCGGCAATCTTTGCTCTAATCTTTGCCTTCCAATATTTAATTGAAATTATCCCAAGGAATTCCGTCTCAAAATCCTCACTAAATCGCCCACTCGGGCCCGGCAGGGAAATTTCGCCGAACCATGGACAACCACAAGCCTCTGAGTTGAAACAGCTGTGCGCCTCAACAATTCCCGATCATCCTGGCACCTCAAAACCTAGGTTTTCAGCCGCATCCATGACACCGATGCCGTTTCAGTGCCCCCAAACACCCAAAAACGCCGCCTTCCGGGCACTTGGAATGGTCAGGAACCCCGTCCCTTCGCTGATGTTCTCCGAAACGGAAGCAACTCCCAGACCATTCACCCGGTGACACTACACCTCAGCACCCCTCCGCTTCCCCGATCCCCAAAACCATTGCTGACCCGCAGCGCGCGCTGCGGCCGCCAGGCTCTCCGCGCTGCCAGCCGTCGTAGAGGTAGAGGGTGGTGGTTTCTTCCACCGCGTCAATGCGCAGGATGCGGCGCGAGCGGGCGTCATAGGCGTAGCTGACCAGCGGGTCGGTGGCGCTGATTTTTCCTTCGTTGTCGCGTGCGGTCACTTTATTGACGGCGATGAGGCAGCGCCTGTCCGCTCGTAGCGGACTTTCCCAATAACGGATTCTTGGCGCAGAATCCGCATCTGGCACAGTCTGAACGGAGTGTAGACAATTTTCGCCGTCCCAGACGTATTCGCGGTCTTCGCTGTGTTTGTTGGACTTGGCGTCCTCGGTGAGGTTGCCATCGTGGTCGTGGACGCGGGGCCAGCGGGTCGCCGCCTCCCACGGTGATCGATGCATATTGGTTGAGTGCGGTGGGGTCGTAGACGGTGGTCACGGACGTGGTATCGCCGACGATGCTTTGGAGGCGGTTGCCGATGGCGTCGAAGAGGTAGCTGCGGTCGAGTTCGGAATCGGCGGTGTTGGCAGCAGCAGTGAGCTGGCCGAGGGCATCGTAGCCCCAGGTCCAGCCGCGGTTGGTGCCTGAGTAGGCACTGCCGGAGGTGACGAGGGTTTCGCGCTGGCCGATTTGGTTCACGGTGTAGTGGAAACGAGACACCGCTTCCTGTGCCCCGTCAAGGCGGTTGTCTTTGAGAAGCAGAGCGTTGCGGGTGGTGTCCCAGGTGTGGGTGGTGACCAGAGGGGCGGTCTGGCCTGCTCCCGCGCGGGTGATGCTGTCCAGGAGGTGTGCAGATTGGTTGGTGTAGGCGTATTCGATGCCGCAAGAAATTTACAAAGGAACACGTTTCGCTGTTACCATTACAGATCCTTGTAGCGGCGCATCTATGACCGTCGCACTTTTTCTGCTCTCTGGCAATGCGTTCACCGAGAAACATTGCCAATGCTAGCGAAAACTCTCAGGCCGGAAAATCACCGGCGGTCGTAGACGCGCCGCTACAACCGCTCCCGCACCCACCCCCGCCGGTGCTCGTAGCTGCGATCTGAATACGCATCCTCCCCGCACAAAAACGCCCGCCGCACACAGCGGCTCACGCAGTGGGAAACCTGCGGAACTCCCTCAGTTACAGTGTTTTGACGTAAATTTGGCATGTCAGACTTTTCCTTTCTGCCTTGGGTTTCGGCTTGAGCATGTAAACCATCGGAGCCGCGTGGAAAATTTCTAGATAATTTTGGCAGGCAATATTTTAAAGAAATTTTTGCCCTATGATTGCATTTTTTGTTGCAATCTTCGTCTTGTTGTTGTAGCCATTGATTCATGAAGAGAAAAGCATTGGTCTTTCGAGTTCCGGCGGCGGCGTTGGAGGAGTTTGAGGAGGTGGAGCGGCGGGATTGGACGGAAGGGCTGACGCTGGATGAATTGGTGGAGTGGGTGAATGCGGTGGCGGCGCGGTTTCGTCCGGATGAGGTGGGCGATGATTCGCGTGCGAGCCGGAATCTGACGCCGCGCACGCTCCGCCATTACCAGACGCTGGGGTGCATTGACATGCCGGCGCGCCGGGGGCGTCGTGCGATGTATCGGTTTCGGCACTATGTGCAGGCGTTGCTGCTGAGGAAACTGGTGTGGGAGCGCATGCCCTCGGAGCGCATTGCGGCCTTGATGGCGGGGCGCGCCACGGAGGAGCTGAAGCGTTTGCTGTTTGAAGGGATCGAGGTGACTGCCCGGGGGACTCCGGCGGAGCCCCCATCCGGCGGAGAGATGTGGTTCCGCATTCGGGTCGCACCCGGCATTGAGCTGGCGATGCAGGATGGCATGGAAAATCCGGGTGAGACTGCGCTTCGTGGATGGATGGAGAGAATCGAGTCGTCCCTGCGTGCGCGGTTCAGGGAGTAGTATTCCGCCCGCAGGCACCACCGCTTTGTCCTTTCTGATCAAGCTCCCCCCCCTCCCCTATTTCTATTCGAGGAATTCTTGAAGCCGGAAGCATTACGCCTCCACCACACCTAAGAAAATTCACAACCACCGCCGACCATGGATCAGACCAATCTCCAATTAAAAATCAATTCCCTGCTAGACCGGCAGGGGCGGCTGGAGGGCGACGTATCGCGCCTTCGTAGCGACTTGAACGAGCTGAAATCCGCGGCAGCCCCCCTGCTGGCTGGTGTTGGCAGGGTGGCGAGCGTTTCTGCCGCGCCGACCAGCACGCCACCTCCGCTCCCTCCCGCACCGGAGGTTCCCCCGGCGCAGGCTGTTCCGCCGGCGGGCAAAGTGCCGCCATCGAGAGCAGCCAATACCATTCAGGAACCAGCCGCCTCCACGATCCCGGCCGCCCCGGCCGCTGCGGATGTGTCGCCACACAAGGTCGGGACTGCAGCCGCCTCATCGCATTCATCGCCCCAGCAGGCTCCTGCCGCCTCATCGCCTCCCCCGGTGCAACAGGATCAGAACGAAGGAGGTGAGTCCCTGGAACTTCGTTTCGGGCGAGTCTGGTTGGTGAGGCTGGGGATTCTCTTTGTGGTTACGGGATTCGCGTTCCTGTGTCATTTCGCCTATCACGGCTTTTTCGCCGAACGTCCGCCTGAGGTCAAAGTGGCCGGTCTTCTTCTGTCCTCGATTGGACTGGCTGTGGCGGGTCATCTTTTCGCGCGCCGTGATTCGCTGCGATTGTATGGGCGCGTCGTGGCGGCGGGTGGCTGTGCGATGGTCTACTACACGGCTTTTGCAGCCAGTCATTTCGAGGGATTGAAGGTGATTGAGAGTCCGGTGACGGCCGGTGTGCTGTTGACGCTGGTGGCGCTGGGGATTGCCTGTTATTCGCGCTGGCAACGGGCACCCGGCTTTGCATTGGGTGCGCTGTTGCTGGCATACTACGGTGTGTTAACGACGCCGCTGGGATGGTTTGCCGTGGTGGCACTTACGGTGCTGGCCCTGGCGGCGTTGGCTTTGGCGGCGAGCTGTCGCATGCCGCTGGCAGGCTGGCTTTCGCTGATCGCCACCTACGGGGCTTATCTGTTTTGGCAGGGATTGTTTTATGGAGAAGGTGCGGGTGACCCGGGGCGCTGGCCACTGGTGCTATGGTGGCTATTGCACACCAGTGCGGCTCTTCCGGGCGCGCGCCATACAGCTGTGAGCGGACATGCCCGCACCTATTTTCTGACAATCAACCACGCTGCACTGCTTGCCAGTTTGGCCTTCGACTGGAACGTGCTGGGGTGGAGTGCCGATCTGGGATGGATCGCCCTGGGTATGGCGGTTGTGGTGGCGGGGATTGGCGTGTTGGCTTGGCGGCGGGAAGGGCGCGACTCGCTGCTGTGTGCGCCGCACTTCGGACAGGCCGTTGCGCTCCTTGCGCTCGCGCTGATTGTGGAACTGGACGGCTATCAGTTGTTCGTCGCCTTGGGTGCGCAGGGAGCGGCTCTGATGTGGGCCGGGTCGCGCATGGAACTCACCGTGCTTCGGGCCGGTGGCTGGCTGGTATCGCTGACGGCGGCTGGCCTGGCCCTCTATCATGCCGTGGCCGGGAGTGCCCCGGCGCTGAGTTTCATTGTGTTGGCGTTGATTTTTCTCGCGACCGCGCCGATCTCGCGGGCCGGAGACTGGAGCGTCTTTGGCGGAAAAATTTCACCGGCTTTTGGTGGTCATCTTTTCCCGGCGCTGGCGCTGGTGGTTCTCTATTTCGGTGCGTTGGAAAATCGCGCGGCTGATGTGGGTGTGCTGATCCTCGCAGGCATCGGGCTGGCATTTGAGCTGGGTCCGCGTTTCAGCGGGACGTGGAGGAACATCGCACCGGAGACGAGTCGGGTCGGTAGGCTGGCCCTTGTCTGCGCATCTCTTCTGGCGCTAAACCTCCTGCCGCCGGACTTGGAGAGTGGGGTTGTGCCGCTTGCCGCCGGCCCTCTGCTGGGGCTGGCCGGAATCATGCTGATGGCCGCCTTTCTTCGTCATTCCGGCACGATGCGGGATCATTCCCCCGCCCCATCGAGCACACTTCGCGACGCCTACCTTCATGTGGAAGCCCTGCTGCCGATTCTCGTGTTGGGAACCGGCCTGTATCGCCTGGAGGGCGGTCCGTCGTGGATGGTTACCTGGCCGGTGGCCGGGGCCTTGCTCGCGGCGGCGGCGTACACCTTGAAGCAGCCGCGGCAGCTGTTGCACGCTCACTGGCTTCCCTTTGTGGCTTTTGCTGGTCTGTTTTATGAGGGAACCGGGGTGTTGGAAGATGTTACAGGACTGCTTGTCTTCGCTCTGCTAGCCACGGTGGCATACCGGCATCGCCCCTTGTCCTCTATCCTGGAACAAGTGGCGAGGGCCTACCTCCTGGCCACGGCGGCATGGTTCTCGCTGTGGTGGATGGCTCACCTGCCGCACCCGTGGCTGGCGCTGGCACTGGTTGCCGGAGCTGTGGGATGGCTATATCGGTCCGCAGCCGAGGCGCTCGACGAGCGCTTCCGCGCCGCGTTGGTTCCGTGCGGGCTTCTGCTGGCGGGGGCCTCGCTTTGCGCCCTGCTGGGCAATTTGCCGGGCGGGTGGACTCATCATGCCGCCCTCGTGGCATTACTGGCCATGAACCGGTTCATTCCCTTGGGGGACATCCCACGCAAGATCCTCGCCATTCTCCTGCCCGCATTGCTCTTCGTCACACTCACGGGCCATGCCCAGGTGGCAGGCCACGGCGAGTGGCTTGCCTTGATCTGGACGGCGGGTGGTTTCGGGCTGCTGGTCTCGGGACTCGCCTCCAATGACCGTCCCTTGAGGATTGCCGGTTTGGCCTTTGTGGCGGCCGCCCTGGGGCACGCCGTCTTGGTCGATGTGTGGAAAATCTCAAGTTTGCTGCGGGTGCTCAGCTTCACCGGGCTCGGGTGCGCGCTGCTTGCAGCGGGCTACATCTACAACCGCTGGCACGCCACCCTGCGCAAGCTGCTTTGATCACCATCAAAGGATGAGCATGCAGTCGCCGTAGCTGAAAAAGCGGTAGCGCTCCTCGACGGCCTTGGCATAGGCCTCGAGGACGAGGTCACGGCCTGCGAACGCACTGACGAGCATCAGCAGTGTAGATTTGGGCAGGTGAAAATTGGTGAGCAGCGCATCGACGCGCCTGAATGCATGCGGCGGGCGGATGAAAATCGAGGTCTCGCCATGGCCGGGGGCGATCCCTCCTCCGGCCGCCATCAGGTGCTCAAGCACACGTACCACCGTGGTGCCGACCGCCAGAACGCGCGGTGCATCCGCTATTGCACGGGTGGCTTTCGGAGTGACATGGAAGCGTTCCGCATGCATCCTGTGGTCCTCGATCCGTTCGGCCGTAACAGGACGGAATGTGCCGATACCGACATGAAGGGTGATCCACTCTTTGTCCAACGCCGCGAGGACATCCGGGGTGAAGTGCAGGCCGGCGGTCGGTGCGGCGATGGCTCCGGGTTCGCTGGCATAGACGGTTTGATAGCTTTCGCGATCCTCCTTCTGCTCATCGCGACCGATGTAGTGGGGAAGCGCGAGTTTTCCCGATGTCTCGGGGTCGGGTGCCCCTTCCGGCCAGCGGATCAGGCGTGCTCCGTCCTCGGGAAACACCTCCTCGACGACGCCCGTGTGCCCGGCGACCGTGAGGGTGGAGCCTGGGCGGGCACGGCGACCCGGTTTGACCAGGCATCGCCAGGCCCCCGCCTCCGGCTCACCGAGGCGGAGTAGTTCGACTCGTCCGTCGTCGGTGAAGAATCGGACCGGAACAACTCTGGTGTTGTTCAAGACACAGAGAAACTCACTCCCCACCAGCCCGGCAAATTCGCCGAAACGTGCGTGGCGGATCGAGCCGGCGGTGCGGTCGATCACCATCATGCGGGACGCCCCGCGCTGGGGCGGCGGCTGCCGCGCGATCAGTTCCGGCGGCAGCTCGTAATCGTAGTCGCTTGTGAGTCCGGGCGCGGGCATTCGTGTCAAACGCTCGGGTCGGCCTGGCCGTCGGCAGGAGCCTCATCCTCTTCGATCTCCAACGAGTCGCGGGCCACGGCCTGTCCGCGCTTCCACTCGGGCCAGCCGCCAGCGAGAACGAGCACCTGCATGTCCGGGTTCATCGCCAAAAGCCCGTTGCGCATCTGGTGCCCGGACCGGCAGGCTGTAGACGCGCAGAAAATCACAACGGTGGTGTCGGGGCGCAGCCGACCGGAGTGGGTCAGTTCAAAAAGCTTGATCTCGAGGTCGGAGTGGGCCTCCTCGGGGATGTTCACGGCATTGGAAATGGTCTCGCGCCGGAACTCGGCCTCGGGCCGGGTGTCAATCCAGAGGACATCACGCTCCGACGCCGCGAGAAGTGCGGCTGCGAGTGAGATCTCACCTTCACCCACGGGGACGGCGGCACCTCCGCCCCCGAGAAGCGGGCGGGCATCAGGGTGCCAGATGAACACGGCGGCGCTGCCAAGCGCCCAGAATACAAGCAGGAGAAAAACCTGTCGGAGAAAAGGAGTCATTGTGGTTCAGTTGGTTTCGCGGGGGTGCTCCACCGAGAGGAAGCCCATCGCGTTTCGGAATTTTTCGTAGCGGCAGTCGGTTTCGAAGGAGACCAGGCCGAGAAGCGGGTGGGGAAATTCGCCGGAGGGAGTGACGTGCACACGATACAAGCGGCCCTCTTCAACCTCCTCGATACGGAGCGAAAACTCCTCCCGGGACACACTGGCTTGCAGCAAGTGGATGGGCTCATCGAGGGCCATACGCACGGTGAAATGTTGTTCGTTCAGTTCCCCGCTAATGTCCCATCGAATGGTGGGAGGATCGATAACCACCACTTCGGGGATGGTGACGGCGACATTGAGCACCCGGCGGAATGTCTCGCCGCCACTGCGGAACACTGCATTGAGGTGCTGATTGGCTGTGCCGCTGAAACGCCCGGTGCGGAAAACGGCGCGGATCTCGGCCGAAGCTCCGGGGGCAATCTCCCCCTCCGTGGCCTCGGCGACCAGGCAGGCCCCGCAATTGGAAAGAACCGAGATTACCTCAACGGGCTGCTCTCGGTCGTTGCGGAACGTGAACATCACCTCCACTGTATCGTCGCCGGGACCGGCATCCACTTCGACCTTGTCGGACTCGAAATGCAGGCTATCGGGCTGGCTGGCGGCAGCGGCGGAGATGAAGCCTACGGCCACGATCCCGACAACGGCCCTCAGCGCCCGCGCAAAAAAATCCGCGCCGCCAGATGGCGAGCCACTTTGTTCCTTCCCCCATCTTTTGAGAATCGCCAGTTTCATCCATTTGCCTCCTTTCCGTTTATACGTCCGGAATCGTCGCCTGTTGTCGCGGTTTCGGGCGGGCGGTTGCGGCTGGCCCGGGCGAGCACACGGCTGATGTAAGGAAAAAACTGCTTCTTGCGGCTGACCACACCATCAAGACGGAACACACCGTCAAATTGCCGCGGGTAATCGATCAGGCGGCTGATGCTCTCGTTGCCGGAAACAAGCAGCAGGCTGAAAAGGCGCGTGATGTCTGTGACGAGAAGGCAGGCGTGGTCGAGTTCGCGTTCGCACCGCAGGTGGTCGAGGTAATCTTCCAGTTCGGCACGGCGGGACATGAACCCATCCAGCGCCACCTCTTCAATCTGGCTGATGCTGATCCGCCACCCGTGCTCCTTGTATTCCTTGCGGTCGGCATTGATCAGCTTGTCGGCGGGTGCCGAGCGAAGCATCGAGCCCGCAGCGAAAAAGCGGGCGGCAAAATCATCGAGATCGATCCCGGCCACCTCGCCGAGCCAGACCAGGATCTCGCGATCGATGTCGGTGGTGGTGGGCGAGGTCAGGTTCAGGGTGTCGGAAATCATCCCGGCACACAAACATATCGCTGTTCCTTTTTGCGGGTGAATTCCGGCGTCGCGGAAATTGCGGGCGACGATGGTGGATGTCGAGCCGACCGGCTCGTTGATGAAGCGGATCGGCTCCCGGGAAACCAGGTTGCCGCCGAGACGGTGGTGGTCGATCACCTCGATGATCTCCGCCTCGTCGGCTCCGGTGACCGCCTGCGAAAACTCGTTGTGGTCTACAAGTACCAGAGGGGTCCGCGGCGGATCGAGTAGGTCCGACTTGGAAAAAACGCCGAGCAGCGTGCCCTCGTTCTCGCAGAGCACGGGAAAAATGAACTGGCGGGACTCTTGTACATCGTGAACCAGGGAGGAAACCAGGGCCTTTGCGGGCACCGACCGGAAATCGGAAGCGGTGGCCGAGCCCACGCGCGGCGAACAGCGTATCAACTGAACAGCGGAGGCGGTGTCGCCGGGGAAATAGATCACCGCCACCTCGTTGTCGAGCGCTTTCTCGCGATCCTCGACGGAAAGACGCGCGCCGCCGGTCAATACGACCGCCTTCACCGGAAGATCGATGATGATTCTGTGGATGTTAGGCCTGTCTCCGACGACGACGACGAGCGACTCCGGCGGGTAGTGTCCCAGCCTGGCTTTGAGCAGATCCTCGCTGGACGCGGCGACCATGAGGACATAGTCGCGCTCGATACGTGGATTTTCGTTGGTCTCGACAGCGGAACTCATCGCCTCGGCCATGTTGAGCAGGCTGGTGCGCACGCGGCGGGCGTCGCCCGACTGCCGCGCGCCACTTTCGATGGAATGCATCAAGAGTTGCAGAAGATCAGTTACCGTGGGCAGGCCGGTGACCCGCTGGCGGTCGTCGACGAGGGGGATGGACCTCACTCCTGCCCGCTTCATCCTGTTGTAAACCATGAGGAAGCTTTCGTCCGGGTGGGCCCGCACCACATCGCGCCGACAGATCGACCCCGCGGTGGGCCTCACATCCATTACCAGGCGCGGCGGCTCGACTCCGGCGTATTCCAGCACCCACTCGGTGCGGGGGTTGATGCCGCCGCAGCAGGCGGCGACGGTGTCGAGTCCGCGCGCTTCTCGCAGGAATTCGGCGTATCCGACAGCCGAGCAGATGGCATCGGTGTCCGGATTCTTGTGGCCGATCACGAGGATCGGTTCCGGTCGGCCGGGGGAATTGGACTGGGATTCGGCCATGGGGGCGGAAAGCGGAGGGAATTCCCCGCGCATCCGCAGGGTGGACGGGGCGCAACAGGAGTGCTCAGACCGTCATCACTTCCTTCTCCTTGTTGCGTGCCAGATCATCGATCTCAGCGACATGCTTGTCGGTGAGTTTTTGCACCTCACCCTCAAAGTCATGGCGTTCGTCCTCGGTGATCTCCTTGTTCTTCTCCATCTTTCGGGCGGCGTCAATCGCGTCGCGGCGCACGGAACGAACGGCCACACGGGCCTCCTCGGCTTTCGCCTTGACTACCTTGACCAGATCACGGCGGCGCTCCTCGGTGAGTTCCGGCACGGGCAGGCGGATTGTCTTGCCCTCAGTGGCGGGATTGATGCCGATGTTGGCCTCGCGGATGCCGCGTTCGATGTCTTGAAGCGTCGAGGGATCAAACGGACTGACCATCAGCAGGCGCGGCTCGGGCGTGCTGATCGCGGCCAATTGTTTGAGCTTCATCGAAGTGCCTCCGTAAATGCTGACTTTTACATCGACATTCTCGACCAGCTGCGGCGAGGCTTTGCCAGTGCGGATGCCCGCGAACTCGTGCAGCAAGTGCTCGACGGATTTTTTCATCGACGCGCCGGCGTCGGCAAGTTGGGTTGACGTGCTCATGGTGCTTGTGGGTCTTGTGGGTAGGATTCCGTGGGTGGGCCCGGCGCGATTCCGGGCAAAAAGGGCGGTCAGTTGGTGACGAGAGTGCCGACAGGTTCGCCAAGGAGGGCCTTGAGGATGTTGCCCGGCGCATTCATGTCGAACACGATGATGGGCATGTGGTTGTCCATGCACAGGCTGAAGGCGGTGGCATCCATCACCTTGAGCCGCGAGGAAAGGGCCTCGCGAAAGGTGAGTTCCTCGAAGCGCCGCGCATCCGGATTTTTCACCGGGTCGGAGTCATAGACACCGTCGACCTTGGTTGCCTTGAGGATCACCGAAGCGCCGATCTCACTGGCGCGCAGGGCGGCGGCGGTGTCTGTGGAGAAAAACGGATTGCCCGTGCCTGCGGCGAAGATCACCACGCGCCCGCGCTCGAGGTGGCGTATGGCCATGCGGCGGATGAAGGGCTCGGCCACGTTCTTCATTTCGATCGCGGTTTGCACACGCACCGAGAGGCCCATGGTCTCGAGAATGTTCTGCACGGCGAGCGAATTCATCACCGTCGCCAGCATGCCCATGTAGTCTGCGGTGGAGCGGTCCATTCCACGGTGGCTTGCGCTGGCCCCGCGCCAGAAATTGCCGCCTCCGACGACAATCGCCACCTGGACGCCCTTGCCCACGGCTTCGACAATTGGCGTAGCGATGCGGGTGATGATCTCAGGTGAGATGTTGTCGCGGCTGCCTTCCTCACGGAGGGCCTCCCCGCTGAGTTTCAACACAACCCTGCGGGCTCCCGGGGAATTTTTGGTTTGACTGTCTGGCACGCGGCCACAAAAGCACCGAACAAAGGCCAATGCAAGCGCGCGGGTGCGGTTCGCCACAGATGAGGCAGCCTGAAATCCGCAGGCCGGAATGTGCTGCCGAAGGCCCTGTCAGATGCGCCGTGGGTCGCACCGGCTCAAGCCGTGCTCCGGCGGACGACTCGCCCTCGCCGGGAGGCGTTGCCCAGGCGCTCGCGCACGCGGTTGCCCGCTGCGGCAATGACCGCGGCCGCCTGATCCAATTCTTCCGGGGTGGTGCCAGGGCAGGAGGAAAAGCGCAGCGTTTCGGCACCGGCGGCCTCGCCGACACCCATCGCCAGCAGCACGGGGCTCGGTTTCGCCTGCCCGGTGCGGCAGGCCGATCCCGACGAAGCGCAGAGCCCCGCCTCGTCAAGCAGCACGAGCATCGCTTCGGCGGGCACTCCCCCGAGGCGAACGCAGGTGGTATTGGGCACACGCGGTGCCGCCGCGCCATGGATTGTCACATCCGGCAGCAAGGCGGTGAGGCGCGCCTCGAAGCGGTCGCGGGCGCCAGACCAGCGCCCGAGTTCGGAGGGCGAGGCGGCGCGGAGCCTGGCCAGCTGTGCCGCCATACCCAGACCGGCGATATATGCGGTGTTCTCAGTGCCGCCTCGGCGCCCACCCTCCTGGCCGCCGCCATGGAGATGGGGCGAAAAGGGAGTGCCACTGCGGATCCACAACGCTCCGACCCCCTTGGGTGCATGGAATTTATGGCCCGAAAGTGCGGCAAAACGCAGGGCGGGCAGATTCACGTCGACCGGGTCCTTGCCAATGGCCTGCACCATGTCGCAGAGCAAGGGCACGCCATGCCGCTCGAGGATGTAAGCGGCCTCGCGCACGCCGCCAATTATGCCTGTTTCGTTATTCGCCCACATCAAACAGGCAAGCGCGAAGCCGCCCTCGTTCTCCCGCAAAACCTCTGCCAAATGACCCAGGTCGTAGCGTCCATCACCAGTCACGCGCAAGCGGCACACATTGCCGGGCCCGACGGCATGTTCCGCCGCTTTCACCACGGCGCTGTGCTCCACGGCGGACACCAGAACCATCGGCCGACCGGGCTGGGCCGCCACAGCCGAGAAAATCGCCGCGTTCAGGGCTTCGGTTGCGCCACTGGTGAACACCACTTCGTCAGCCGCCGCCCCCAGCAGCGCCGCCACCTCGGCGCGCGCTTGCTCGATGGCCTCTCGCGCGGCTTTGCCGGCGGTGTGCCCCGAGGACGGGTTTCCGTATTGTTCCCTGAGAAAAGGCAACATGCTTTCGAGCACGGCCGGATCGACGGGTGTGGTCGCGTTGTGGTCGAGGTAGATCACGCCAGACATTACGCGCCCGGCATGCGCTCGGCAAGCGCCGGCAGAATCTCATCGAGTTCGTTGACCACAGCGAAGTCCCCCTCCCTGCTCCATGGCCGCAGCAATTTGATCATCGGATCCCAGAATCGCAGGCCGGTTTTCTCATCGCGCCTGTTGTATATGACGATGGGTTTCTTCTCCATCCCCTCGATCCTCTGATGCTTGAAAATCAAAAGCGCCAGCATTTCCTGCACGGTGCCGGTGCCGCCAGGGAAAATCACAAATGCATCCGAGCGCTCGATCATCACCTCCATGCGAGTGTAGATGTCGGGACGCAGCCAGAAGCTAGACAGCCCATCTGGCAGACCCTCCAATTTGATAATGTGGGGCACGTTTGACCCGCCAGCCCAGCCGCCATGCTCGACCGCGCCTTTCACCACCGCACCCATGATGCCGGAGCGCCCCGCACCCGACACGCAGCCATACTGATTCTCCGCGAGGATCCGCCCGAATTCGTAGCCATCCTTCTGGTAGGCGGGATCGGCGATGGTTGCCGAGCAGAACACGCACACGTTGCCCAGATTGCCTTCCGGCTCCGGCTTGTCGCGGGTTTGCAAGGGGACGTCCGTTTCGGCCCCGTCGTCCAAAGGCGGGTGCAAAGAACGCGACACGGGAACCCCCCGCTCCTTCGCTTCAGCAAGCATCGGCGACACCGCACCCGGGTCATCGGTGCCGAACAGATACTCTTCGCGGTTCTGCATCACCGTGCCCAACTGGTGCAGGTGGTCGATCAAAGCCAGCAATCCCTGCCAGGAACGGTCCGAATCAAGGAGGATTGTCGGCTTGCCGTCGAGGTTGCGGTCCAGCGTCTGGTAGCCCACGAAAATCGAGACCGCCTTGAACAAATCCTCCAGCGTGGCACCGGGCATGAACACAAAAGCATCCGACTCGATAATCTTATGCTCAATGTTGCCTAGCGTGATGCGCTGGTCGCCGTTCGAGTTGTAAATGTCCCAGCCGTCCTTGAAGAGGAGGTAAAGCAGGCGGGCGCGGATTTCGCGGTTGGGATCGTCGGCACCTTGAATGGTTCCTGCTAAACGGACAAAAGGCATGGCGTGCAATAATGGTTTTCCCTCGTGCCATCGTAGGCGGCCAGCAGATGCGTCCGACCGGTGGGCACCATGCGGACAGCCTCCGGGAGCCGCTTCGGCGGGCGCGAATCCAATGAAGGGAAGGTGGCCTCGACGACCGCCGCCTCAGATCAGGCCCGCTTTTTTCAGCGTGGCGTAGGCGCCGTTTTTGCCAATCGTGCGCAGGGCCTTGGCGGAAAGCTTGACTTTGACCCAGCGGTTCAACTCGGGAACCCAGATGCGCTTGGTTTGGAGGTTGGGCGCGAATTCACGGCCAACGACTTTGGTTACGTGGCGGCCGACGCCCCCTTTCTTCTTGGCCAAACCGCTGCGATGGATACGATTGCCGCGATGCGGGCGGGCGCCTGTGATGGTGCAAACTCGGGACATGGTTCTGATGGTTGCTGGGTGAAAAAATGAAATCCGATTGGCGGGCGGCTACCATACACCCGCCGGGCACAGGAGTCAAAAAATATTTAAGGATTCCTTCATTCCACTCCCGCAATCGTTTCCTCACTGGGCTCCCCTTGTTGACAAGACACCGTTTCCCGGCTCCCTTTGCGGGCAATGTTTACCGGCATCATAGAGAACACAGGCGAAGTGACCGCTGTCGAATCCACCCCGGACGGAGGGCGAATCAGCCTGCGCCCGGCGGGTGGCGGTGTCGACACACTGGCAATCGGCGAGTCGGTCGCCGTCAACGGCTGCTGCCTCACCGTGACCCATGCGGCGGACGGGCTCCTAAAGTTCGACTTGCTGCGCGAGACACTCGATGTGACCAACCTCGGCAGCCTGCAGGCCGGCGGCATCGTCAACCTCGAACGCGCCCTCAAACTGGGCGACCGACTCTCCGGTCACATGGTCCAGGGCCACGTCGATGCCTGCGGCACCATTTCTCGCATCGAGCCCTCCGGACAGGACCACATCCTTGAGATCGCGCTGCCCGCTGACCATGGCGGTTCCCTGATCCCAAGGGGCTCGATCACGGTGGATGGCATTTCGCTCACCGCCGCCCGCGTGGAGGAAAGAGCATTCACCTGTTATATCATCCCGCACACCTGGCAGGTCACGCGCCTGCACACCCTGTCTCCGGGAGACAGGGTCAACCTGGAATTCGACATGATTGGCAAGTATGTGGCCGCGCTTCTCGACTACCGGAAACAAGGGTGATGCCGGTGGCGGCACGCTGCGGCTGCTGGTCGCACCGGCATTGTCCGGCGCGATGATCGCCTCCGCCTTTCCCGGAATTGGCACATTCCAAGCAGGTGTCTGGCTCGGGCTGCTGCCTCTGCTGGCCGCCTTGTGGTGGCCCGAATCACGCCCGCTTTCCGGACGCCGCGCATTCCTGGCCGGATGGGTGGCCGGTTTTGTTTTCTTCCTCATCACACTGCGCTGGCTGCGCGACATCTACAGCGCCGGGCCGTGGCTCAGCCCGCTGGCCTGGGGCGCTCTTTCTGCCTATTTGGGCTGCTATTTTGGCCTGTGGGCTGCGTTTGCCTCAGGCCCGGGACGCCCAAGGAAGCGCCACCTGCTGGCGGAAAAAGGAATCTTTGCTTCGAGCGGGCACGGGCTCCGACTCGCCCTGCTCAATGCATCCGCCTGGGTAGCGCTCGAATGGGTGCGTGGCTGGATGCTCACCGGTTTTCCCTGGAACGGCCTGGGTACTGGATATCAAGAGGCACTGCCGATGGTCCAAATTGCCGAGATTGTCGGCACCCCGGGCCTGGCCTTCCTTCCCGTGTTCTGCTCGACCATTCTGCTTTTCTCCGGCTGGCGACTCACCCATCACCTTCGCCATGGCGGCCTGCGCCGCCCGCTCAATCTCGATGCCACCATTGCGCTGGCGCTGGTGGGCGGGGTGTTTCTCTTTGGCATGACAAGCATCGCCCGACACGCGCCCGACCCGGTCCGCGACACCCGGATCGAGGTCGCTATCATTCAGGGAAATATCGCACAAGAGGACAAGTGGGATCCCCAACAGGCCGAGGCCCACGCCCGCAACATGGTCGACAACTTTCGGGAAGCCCTGGAGAAACGGGATGGTGAGATTGCAGCCACCCTGCTGGGGCGCCTCACCGGAGATGACGAGGACTGCGGACTGATCGAACTGCGCCCCCCCGATCTGGTGGTCCTGCCGGAAAGCGCCCTGCCGTTTTTCCTGCACGACCCCACCACCCGGGAAACCATCGAGGCGCTGCACCTTCTCGCCGGACCGCGCTCCACCGTCGTCACTGGAATCAACGATCTCGAACCCGGAGACCCCCCCAACTATTTCAACACCATCGCCGCATTCGGTCCGCCACCGGCACCACCTCAGATCTACCGCAAGGTCACGCTGGTGCCTTTCGGTGAATACCTGCCACTCCGTTGGTTCCCCCCCATGCGGTGGATCGCCGGCTCGGCGGTGCCCAGTGATTTTACTCCCGGCACCAGCACCGATCCCCTTCCCATTTCACGCGGCGAAGAGGCCCCCATTTACATCATCCCCCTGATCTGTTTCGAGGACACCATCGCCCGTCTGGCCCGAAGATTTTCCCGCCCGGACCAGCCGCAGGTCATCGTCAACGCCACCAACGACGGCTGGTTCGCCGACCCGGCCGCCGCCTTGCAACACGCCGCAAATGCCCGCTTCCGCGCCATCGAACTGCGTCGCCCCATGGTGCGCGCCGCCAATACCGGACTGAGCGTCGCCTGCGATGCCGCCGGATCCTTTATCCATCCGGTCGACGGCACACCGCAACGCCTGGTCCACCCAGAAACGGGATCACATCAGGTCCGGGGAACGCTTTTCGCCACGGTTTTCGCCAATCCAGACTCCACACTCACCTTCTACGCCCGCTACGGCGACATTTTCTCCGTGCTCTGCTTGGTGATCACCCTGATCGCAGTCTGGCTCTTCCAGAGCCATGCAGCACGCCATGAATCAGAGCGCCGATCCACCAAAACCCGGCGCCACCCGCCGGAGTCTCAATGATCATGGCGCAACGCCTGCAGGATGTTCACCGAATGCTTGCCAATGCGCTCCATCTGGCCAAGCATGTCAATCGCCAGCATTTCCGCCTTGATGGCATCCCCCTCCATCTGCATGCGCCGCATCGACTCCTTGCGCAGTCGCTTCCGAGACGACTCGATCAACGATTCCAACTGCAGGGCCGTCTCCATGTCGGCTGCCGTCACACGCCGCGGCAAGCAGCCCGACCAGAAGTCAATAAACTGAATCACCACTCCGGTAAACTCTTTCATCTTCTCCACCATGTCCGGTGGAAGTTCCCGGTTTTTCTTGCTCCGGCGGCCCGCCAGCTGGACCAGCCGGTTGCCGCAGTCACACATGTCCTCAAGCTCCGCGATCACACGCAGCAACGCCGACACGCGAAGCATCGAACCCTCGCTCAACCGGCCTGCCGAGCATTCAATAAGGTAATTGGTCACTCGCAGCGCCAAGGCGTCGCTCTGCTTCTCGATCCTCCGCAGCTCGGCCACGCGCTTCTTCATCTCCGGCCCAGGATTCTCAAACACCTCGCCAAATCCAGCCACAAGCGCCCGCGCGTGTCCCGCCAGCACTCGAACGTCCCGCTCGGCCTCGGCCAAATTGATCTCCGAGGTTTGCGGCATGGTCGCCATCTGATAGCTGATCGGACCGCCATCCACCGGCTGGCGACCCCGGATCACCCGCGTGGCCAAATCGGCGAGGCGCGGCACAAAGCCAATGACCAAAAGAATGTTGATCGTGTTAAACAACGTGTGGAAGGCCGCCATGTGAAAGGGCAGGCGCATCGGATCCGAGGAATCCCCGGGCACAATCGCATCCACCAGAGCAGTGAGCGGACCAAACAGCGCAATCGCCCAGATCACGCCGAAAATGTTGAACACAAAGTGCGCGAACGCAGCACGCTTGGCATTCACGTTCCCAGCCAATGCCGCCAGATTGGCGGTGATCGTGGTGCCCACGTTCTCCCCCAGAATGATCGCCGCCGCCGAGGGGTAGTCAATCCAACCCTTGAATGCCATCGTCAAGGTGATCGCCCCCGCCACCGAGGACGATTGGACCGCAACCGTCAGCACCGCCCCGAAAGCGAAGAAAAACAACACCGACACAATGCCGCGGTCCGTGAAACCGGTCACAAACTCGAAAATCTCGGGATTCTCGTCGATCGAAGGCACCGAGTCCTTCAGCAGGAGCAAGCCGAGAAAAAGGATCCCGAAACCCACAAGGCACTCACCCGCGTCCCGCACCTTGGCATTTTTGATGAACAACAAGGGAAAACCAATGCCGATGATCGGCAGCGCCACCGAGCTGACACTGAATTTGAACCCGAGGAATGAAATGATCCAGAAGGTCGTAGTGGTTCCCAGATTGGCCCCGAGAATCATCCCCACCGATTCAACCAAAGTCAGCAGCCCCGCATTGACAAAACCCACAATCATCACCGTACTGGCCGACGACGACTGAACCAGGCAGGTGACCAAAAACCCACTGCCCATCGCCCGCACCCGGTCGCCCGTCATCACTTGGATCATCCCGCGCAGCTTCTCACCCGAGAGCTTCTGCAACGCCTCGCTCATCACCCTCATTCCAAAGAGGAACATTCCAAGGCTGCCTAAGATCGCGAGAAGTGTGCCGAACATGGTGTCGAGTTGCAAGGATCAAAAATCCGCCCGCAACAATATCGCCACATGGCCACCGCGCCAGTATGGTTTCAGCCTGCGCCCGCAGCCTACATCGAACCCAATGGTACCGATCCGCCCAAAAAAAAGCGGCACCACCGGACAAAGCCGGGGTGCCGCTGGGGGTTTTTCCGCCGCCATCCCAAGCAAGGGAAGGCTGGCGGTATGGTCATGGTCTCTCAGGAGGTCGGCACTTCGCTGATCGTCTTCAGAATCCGGCTCGCAATCTGATACGGATCGCCCTGGGAATTGGGACGGCGGTCCTCCAGATACCCCTTGTAGCCGGCGTTCTTGAACGCATGCGGCACACGAATCGACGACCCGCGGTCAGCCAATCCGTAGGTGAACTTGTCAATCGACTGCGTCTCGTGAAGGCCGGTCAGGCGAAGGTGGTTCTCTGGACCATACACCGCAATGTGCTCGTCCATACGCTTCTGGAAAGCGGCCATCAGCGACTCGAAATACTCCTTGCCTCCGACCTCGCGCATATACTTGGTCGAGAAATTGCAGTGCATCCCGGAACCATTCCAGTCGCCGCGGATGGGCTTGCAGTGGAACTCGACATCCACGCCATACTTCTCACACAAGCGCACAAGGATGTAGCGGGCCACCCAGATCTGGTCGGCCGCCGTGCGCGAGCCCTTGCCAAACACCTGGAATTCCCACTGCCCCTTGGCCACCTCAGCATTGATTCCCTCATGATTAATCCCTGCATCCAGGCAGATGTCGAGGTGCTCCTCGACAATCTCACGCGCCAGTTCCCCGATATTCTTGAAGCCAGCCCCACAGTAATATTCACCCTGCGGCCCGGGAAAGCCGTCAGACGGAAACCCAATCGGCTTGCCATGCTGGAACAGGAAATACTCCTGCTCAAAGCCAAACCAGGCATCGGGATCATCAAGAATCGGCGCACGCGTATTCGAAGGATGCGGGGTCTCGCAGTCCGGAAGCATCACCTCACTCATCACGAGCAGACCATTGCGACGCGTCGGGTCCGGGAAAAAAGCCACCGGCTTGAGCATACAGTCCGAGTCGCCACCGTCAGCTTGCAGCGTCGAGCTGCCATCAAATCCCCAGATCGGAAGATCCTCAAGCTTGGGAAACTCCTCAAACTCAAGAATCTTCGTTTTGCTTCGCAGGTTCGGCACAGGGGTGTAGCCGTCCAGCCAGATGTATTCCGCTTTGTATTTGGTTGACATGTTTTTTTCAGGATATGGTTTGGGTTCTCTACCGAAAATGGTCGGCAGACCCCCACACAAAGCAGGAAGCATGCCAACTTTCAACCTGTTTTCCCTCTCTCTCTTTCTCCTTCTCCTTCTTTCTATGCCGCCTTCTTTCTATGCCCGCCTTCTTTCTATGCCTGCCAAATTTTTGTTGCGGGGAAAATCGATGCCGAAATCGGGATCGGGATCGAAATCGATCTGTAGGAACGCCAACCAGTGGGGGCGGTTTGAAACCGCCCCCCAACCATCTCACCCATGTTCTGATCTCACTGATCTCACTGATCTCACTGATCACCGATCACCGACCACTCCGCACTTGCCACTCGTGCCTGAACCCTGAATACTTCCCACTGAAAAACTTCCTCCCCCCCTCCCCTTGACCACACTCCCCTCCTCCCCCATGTTCTGACCATGTCCGACACATCCACGCGCCCCCATTCCTCCAAAGTCGTCGACGGCCCCGACCGCGCTCCCAGCCGCGCCATGCTGCACGCCGTCGGCTTCAAACGCGAGGATTTTTCCAAACCAAAGGTCGGGATCGCCTCCACATGGAGCATGGTCACCCCCTGCAACATGCACATAGACACCCTCGCCCGCGAATCATGCAAAGGCGTCGACGCCGCCGGCGGCAAGGGCGTGATCTTCGGCACCATCACCATCTCCGATGGCATCTCCATGGGCACCGAAGGCATGAAATACTCCATGGTCTCCCGCGAAGTCATCGCCGACAGCATCGAAACTGTTGTCGGATGCGAGGGCATGGACGGCTTCGTCGCCATCGGCGGATGCGATAAAAACATGCCCGGCTGCATGATGGCCATGGCTCGCCTCAACCGCCCCTCGGTTTTCGTCTACGGCGGCACCATCCTCCCAGGCTGCCATGACGACCAGGAACTCGACATCGTCTCCGTTTTCGAAGCCGTCGGCAAACACGCCAAGGGAGAACTCGACGACGAAGGCCTACGCACCATCGAGGAAAAAGCCATCCCCGGCGCAGGCTCCTGCGGTGGCCTCTACACTGCCAACACCATGGCCAGCGCCATCGAAGCCATGGGCATGAGCCTCCCAAACAGTTCCGCCCAGGCCGCCATCGGCAATGCCAAACGCATGGACAGCCACGACGCCGGCGCCGCCGTGGTCGAGATGATACGCAAAGGCATCAAACCCTCCGACATCCTCTGCCGCGAGGCCATGGAAAACGCAATCACCCTCGTCATTGCCCTCGGTGGCTCCACCAATGCCGTGCTCCACCTCCTCGCCATCGCCCACACCGCCGGCATCCCCCTGGATCTCGACGACTTCACCCGCATCGGTGCCAAAGTCCCCGTGCTCGCCGACGTGAAACCCAGCGGCAAATACTTCATGAACGATCTCGTTAAGATCGGCGGCACGCTCCCGCTGATCAAAATGCTCGAAGCCGAAGGCCTCTGGCACAGCGGCTGCCTCACCGTCACCGGACGCACATGGGGCGAAAATCTCGCCAAGATCCAAGCCCAATACCCGGAAGGCCAAACCGTCATCCGCAGCTTCGACAACCCGGTCAAGCCCAACAGCCACCTCGTCATCCTCCGCGGCAACCTCGCCCCCGAAGGAGCCGTCGCCAAAATCAGCGGCAAGGAAGGCGAACGCTTCGAAGGCAAAGCCCGCGTCTTCGACTCCGAGGAAGAAGGCATGACCGCCATCCTCGGCGGACAGATCCAGAAAGGCGACGTCATCGTCATCCGCCGCGAAGGCCCCAAAGGCGGCCCCGGCATGAGGGAAATGCTCGGCCCCACCAGCGCCGTTATGGGACAAGGACTCGGCAAAGACGTCGCCCTCATCACCGACGGACGCTTCTCCGGCGGCAGCCACGGATTTGTCGTCGGCCACATCACACCAGAAGCACACGTCGGCGGACCCATCGCCCTCGTCCGCGATGGCGACCCCATCACCATCGACGCAGTATCCCGCGAAATCACACTCGGCATCTCCGATCAAGAACTCGAAAACCGGCGAGCCCAATGGACACCAGCCGCCCCGCGCTACACCTACGGCGTGCTCGGCAAATTCGCCGCCCTCTGCACGTCGGCCAGCCAAGGTGCCGTCACCGACAAAGACCTCATCTCACGACTGTGATGGGTGGCCCCTCCCAACCCAACCCGCCCATCCCGCGCCTCTGCCGCGATATCAACTGGACCGCTTGGCAGCCGCGCATGCGCGCCACCCTGCTCTTCCTCCACTGCCCGAACCGTGGATTTCTCCTCATCGAGAAAAAACGCGGACTCGGCGCGGGTAAGGTCAACGCACCAGGCGGCAAAATCGACCCCGGCGAAACCCCGGCCCAATGCGCCATACGCGAAACCCAGGAGGAAGTCCGCCTCCACGCACGCAACCCGGTCGAAGTCGGCATACTCCACTTCCAGTTCACCGACGGTCTCTCCATCCGCTGCCATGTCTTCCGCAGCTCGGAATTCTCCGGCACCCCAGAGGAAACCCCCGAAGCCAATCCCTTCTGGTGCCCCATCGATAAACTCCCCTACCACCGCATGTGGCAGGACGACACCATCTGGCTGCCCACCCTCATCCAAGGCACCTCCTTCAACGGCTTCTTCATCTTCGAACACGAAACCATGCTCGACCACACCCTCCAAACCACCCACCCCATCCTCCCACCCCTCCACTAAAAACCGAGAATTCTCGGCCTGGCCAAGAATTTTGGTTACACATATGTATAATGGCCAGGCCGATTTTTTTTGATTGCGTTTTTTGGTTGTGGGGGTATTTTGTGGCATGCTAAGGCCGAGAGCGCTTGCCGAGCCCGGGCGGCCGGGGTTGTATCACGTGTGTTCGCGGGTCGTGGACCGGCGGGTGATTTTTGGTGGGCGTGAGCGGCGCAAGTTCATGGGCATGATCAAAGGCGGGGCCGTATTCGCTGGTGTGGAGGTGGTGAGTTGGTGCCTGATGGGCAACCACTTTCACCTTCTGGTGCGGATATCCCCTCTGGATCCGGAATCCCTGAGTGACGAGGAGGTGCTTGCACGCATGGAGCACATCTACCCCCCTACCAAGATGCGCCACTTCCGCGGGGTTTGGGACCGGATGGAGAGTGAGGAATCACGGAAAGTCTATCTTGCCCGCTTCCGCGCAAGGATGGGCAGATTGAGTGAGTTTGTGAAGACCCTCAAGCAGCGTTTTACGCAGTGGTTCAACCGGCGCACCAATCGCGAGGGCACGCTCTGGGAGGGGCGTTTCTTCAGCGTCATGCTGGCGCACAATGAGAGTGGGGACGGTGCCGGTCTCGGCGTTCTGGCCCGCTTTGTGGCGGGGTATATTGACCTGAATCCAGTTCGCGCCAAGGTGACTCACCACGCCGGCGACAGCAGTTGGAGCAGTTATGGTGCGGCTCTTCGGGGCGACAACGAGGCCCTTGAGGGCATGAAGGCGCTGTGGGGCCGGGATGCCACCGAGGATCTTGATGCCGCAGGGCTTGCAGCCATGCACGGACGAATGCTTGAGCGCGCTCTTTTTCGAGACACACAAGGTGCCGATGCCGGAAGCAGTCAGCCGATTTCAGAGTCCGGGGAGACCGCTCAAACCAGTCGGCGGCCGCGGTCAGACCCCGGCAGTCCGAGCGGGCCGCGAAGCGACAAGGAGTCGAGGGTGTCCTCTTTGGAGCCTGGGGAATGGGCTGAAGATCGTGTCGAGTCACGTTTATTCGCCCGGATGGGAATGCGATGCGAAGCCCTCACCCGGCGAAGGGTTTTGGGTCAAGGTTGGGTGAGAAGCCAAATCGAGTGAGAAGCCTGCAGGCGGAGGCTGTTCACGGAGTCATGGAAATGGGGCGACGATTCCAGGCGCTGGCAGAGACAACGCTTAGCGAAAAAAAGGAGAGATCAGCGAGCAAACAGTCGATCCGTGGTTTGCCCGATTTGCTCCGCCCGCCATACATCATACCTCTATCTCGCAAAAATCTCAGGTGCCACAGAATGTCCGATAGCCAGGATCCTGGCGGGCGGGCGGAGCTGCATACTCTTCCCTCTCCGGCTGCTCCTCAAAGGGGTTGGCCAGGACCTCTACCAAATCCTCGACACTCATCATGTTGCCGTCCTGAGCATCGTCGAGTGCCCGCTCCACGATATGATTGCGGGGAATGTATACGGGGTTGTGTCGGCGCATCAGGCTGACGGACTCCGCGGCGTCCTCCCCCTGCTGGGAAAGTCTGCCACGCCAGGCCTGAAGCCAGGAATCGGGCAC
>SLCJ01000400.1 GCA_007125835.1 Verrucomicrobiales bacterium
CCTCGACTCGCTGCCCACCGAGGGCAACGAACACGGCCGCGCCTTCCGCGACACCGCCTTCGAGGCCGAATTGCTCGATGCTTCCCGCGAAGTGGGCATCGGTGCTCAATTCGGCGGCAAATACCTTGCGCTCGACGTGCGCGTCATCCGCCTGCCGCGCCACGGCGCCTCCTGCCCGGTCGGCATCGGGGTGTCCTGCTCCGCCGACCGCCAGGCGCTGGCCAAAATCACCCGCGACGGAATTTTCATCGAGAAGCTGGAGAAAAACCCAGGCCGCTTCATCCCGGAAAAATACAAGGACTGGAAATTCAAGGGTGTCGAGATCAACCTCGACGAAGGCATGGACAAAACCCTCGCCACGCTGTCGAAATACCCCGTGACCACAGCTCTCTCACTCAGCGGCACCATTATCGTCGCGCGCGACATCGCCCACGCCAAGCTCAAGGAGATCCTCGAAGAAACCGGCGACCTGCCCGACTATTTCAAACAATACCCCGTCTACTACGCCGGCCCCGCCAAAACCCCGGAAGGCATGCCCTCCGGTTCATTCGGCCCCACCACCGCCGGGCGCATGGATGGCTACGTCGATCTATTCCAGAGCCACGGCGGGTCAAAGGTCATGCTCGCCAAGGGCAACCGCAGCCAGGCGGTGACCGACGCCTGCAAAAAACACGGCGGATTCTACCTCGGCTCCGCCGGCGGGCCCGCCGCGCTGCTCGCCCAGAACCACATCAAATCCCAGGAGGTCGTCGCCTTCCCCGAACTCGGCATGGAAGCCGTATGGAAAATCACCGTCGAGAATTTTCCCGCCTTCATCCTCGTCGACGACAAAGGAAACGACTTCTTCACTTCGCTCAACCCCTGCCCCGTGTGCTGAGGCACCCGCCCGCAAGAATCATCCCGCCCCCTCAGTCCCCCGAAAAAACCACAACGCCATGCAAGACGAAGTAAAACAGACCCCACTGCGCGCCCAACACGAAGCAATCGGAGCCCGAATGATGGCCTTTGCCGGCTGGAACATGCCGGTGCAATACCGCGGCATCCGCGAGGAACACGAGGCCGTGCGCACCCGTGTCGGCATTTTCGACATTTCCCACATGGGGCAGTTTTTCGTCGAAGGCCCCGCCGTCGGCCAATGGCTCGACACCGTGCTCACCAACCACGCCAACGCCCTCGAACCCGGACGCGGACAATACACGCTCATGTGCAATGAAAAGGGCGGCGTGATCGACGACCTCATCATCTACCGCACCTCGGCCGACGCCTTCTTCCTCGTCGTCAATGCCTCGATGATCGACACCGATCTGCAATGGCTGCAACAGCACTGCCCGCAGGACATCACCCTCCGCGACGAAAGCGTCAATTGGGCCGGCATGGCCGTGCAAGGCCCGGAATCGGCCGCGCTTTACGCCAAACTTTTCGACGGCACCGAACCACCGGCCCGCAACGGCATCGCCGAAATCACCTCCGATGGCGACACCTGCCTCGTCTGCCGCACCGGCTACACCGGCGAAGACGGCTTCGAATTCTTCTGCCCCGCAGCCTCCGGCGGCAAATGGTGGCAGTGCTTCCTCGATGGCGGTGCCGAACCCTGCGGCCTCGGCGCACGCGACACGCTCCGCCTCGAAGCCTCCTACCCGCTCAATGGCAACGACCTTTCTCCCGAACGCACGCCAATCGAAGCCGGCCTCAAATTCGCCGTCAAGTTCGACAAGGGCGACTTCATCGGCCGCGACGTGCTCGCCGAGCAGGTGGAAAACGGCCCCGCTGTGCGACTTGCCGGATTCAAAATGACCGGCAAGACCGCGCCGCCACGCGCCCATTACCCCGTCCTCCACCAAGGCGAAGTCGTCGGAGAAATCGCCAGCGGCACACTCTCACCCACTCTCGGCGAAGGCATCGGCATGGGCTACCTGCCCACCGCCCTCGCCGCTCCCGGCACCCCACTCGAAATCGACGTGCGCGGACGCCGCTTCCCCGCCGAGACGGTCAAAAAGCCCTTCTACAAAAGAGGGAGCTGATACCCATCACCAGCAGCCGCCGCCCCAGCCGTAGGAAAAACTCACCGACGTGCGCGGGCGGTGCCAGTAAGAATGCGAGTGAGGCCAGGTTGAATACACCGGAACCACCGGAACCACCACGGGGGCACAGGCGGGCACCACCACCGGCCGACAAACCGGAGCCACGACCACAGGCCGCGGCGTGGTCGCGTTGTAGAATGGATGGGCAAAGCCATCGACCGTGGAATGGAAGCACGCGCCCGCCGACAGCATGACAAAAACGGCCAGAGCCACCATACAAAAAGATCGATACGGCTTTTTCATCGTCGGAATCCGGGTTGAGTTTCCAGAGGCAGGGACGCCCCCGGCACCTCACATTTTCACCTGAAATTCAGCTTCTTGCACCTAAAAAGTGGGCGCGGTTTGCAACGGCCTTCCTGAATCTACTAGCAGATAAAACAAATCAAAAAACCGCCCGCCCGACCACCTCCGTGGCTGCGATCATCGGGCGCGGCGTGGTATTGCTGCAATCACTCACCATCGCCGGGCCGCCCCGGCACAGGCAGGTTCTCCACTGCGGTTTTGACGCGAGCCACCTCTTCCTGATCCTCCTTGGAGAGCAGGTCCAGCGAGATCTCGCTTGGCTCGCGTCCCCCCACAAGCAGCCGCACCTTTCCGTCCTTCACCACCGTCGGCC
>SLCJ01000371.1 GCA_007125835.1 Verrucomicrobiales bacterium
CTCCGTGGTGGCCGTCTACAATTCGACCACCGGACGTGTTTTCGTCGACACCGACCCGCTGAACAACACGAACAATTTCGGCGACGACCTGTTCTCTGGAAACGGCGTGGTGGTCTATGACCAAAACCATCCCGACGGCTTCCGCGGCGCATACTTCAACAACGAACTCGACGCGGTCGAATTTGCCATTTCACGCCAGGTCCTGCTCGACGGCGGCTGGCTCGGCTCCGATTTCAACCAACTCAATTTCCAGGTCTACACGACCAAGGACGGCACGGAAAACAACCCGCCCGGCCCAGGCGACCTCGCCGGTCGTTCCGACCTCCGCGACACGATTTTCGACGACCGCGTGGTGGAAAACAATTTCTTTGCCCAAGCTGGACGCGAGGACATCCTCCGTTCCTGGTTCTCCCCCGCCAACCGCCCCGCCGCCAACCAACGCGCCCAAGTCATCCTGCTAGTCGAAGGCACCGGCCACAATCTGCCAGGCTCCGACGCCCAGAACCTGATCAACACCGGCGCAGGCACCGGCTACCACCGCCTGCCACTCGCCCATCAAGTGTTTGAAGCACCGCTCACCCTCGCCATCACCCCCACCCTCGCGTCCTCCATCCAGTGGGCCGCCGTCGATCCCGATGCCGAGAAGCCGTGGCGCGACGGCCCCTCCTTCAACCTCGCCCTGCGCAACCTCGCCAGCGAAGGCCTCCTTTTCCTGCCCACCACTACCTTCGCCGGCCACATCCCCGACTACACCACCCAGGCCTTCGACGCCGCCAACATCGAGGCATCGTGGCAACTCATGCAGGGCATTTATCAAGCCGAGCCCTCCGGCGATGTGATTTATATCCAGGAGCGCAACATCTCCACCGCCACCCTCAACCGAGTACGCGACCTCGGCTTCACCGCCACTTTTGTCGATCAACGCGAGCACCTCGAATCCTGGTTCGGCCGCACCGAGGCACTTGGCCGCAATGGCTTCCGCCTCAACCGCATCCGCGACGTCAACACCTTCGCCGTCAGCGACGGGCTCTCAGACTTCCTTTTCTCGCCCACCGACGGCGGAGCCGCCATCCAGATCCGTCGCCACCTCAGCCGCCAGGCCCGCAGCGGGGAACAACAACAAACCGTCATCCTCAAAGCCAGGCTCGATGATTTCCTCGACCCCGTCCGCGCCGACGCCTGGCAGCGCACCGTGCGATGGCTCGCCAACCGCCCGTGGATCGAAATCGTCACCCCCGGCGACATCCTCGAACGCAACTGGTTCGCCATCCCACGCGGCAACCCCACCGTCGCCCCCACCGCACGCACCTTCACCCGCTTCGCCACCCAAGGCAATTACGACAACTGGTACTTCGGCAATGCCGAACGCGAAGGGCTTGCCCCGAAAATCTTCGACCGCGTGCCCGGCAACCCGCTGCCCAACCCCTTCGGCCAAATCGGCCACAACGGCATCGCCAACCAAACATGGCAACAAATCGCCGGCATCGACGCCCTGGAAGGTCTGGGCCGACTCGCCCACGGCTCCGCGGGCGCGGGCCTCTTCGTCACCGCCTTCCACAACCAATCCAACGTCGACCTACGGAAATTCTCCACCGGCGATTTCATCAACCCCGCCAGCGGGTTTGAAACCCTGGCCCCCTTCGCCGCCACCGCCCACGCCCACTTCCGCCATGCCGCCCTCTTCGGCCGCGTCGCCCAATGGGCGCAGGAAGCCGGATCCCTCACGGAATCCATGGCTATTGCCGAGGATGTGACCCTCGATGGCGATCCGAATTTCCTCCTCTACAATGCCCGCGTCTTCGCCGTGTTCGACACACTCGGCGGGCGCATGCTGGCCTCCTTCACCCGCGATCCGGATAGCGGGCGCGTGTTTCAAACCAGCGGCAACCTCCTCGCCTACCCCGACCGCGCCGACGACCTCGCCTCCACCCATGCGCAGACCGCCCGCCGCACCTCCGGCTTCACCGACTGGTTCGCCGCCGGGCCCGGCACCTCGGACTACGTCAATATGGCCTACGCCGCCACCCCCGCCGCAGGCCCCCACACCGGCTGGACACTCACCAGCGACGATGGCCTGATTGCCAAGACAATCACCCTCGGCGATCACGACACCGCCCTCACCGCCGACTACGAGGTCGATCCCGCCATCACCAGCCTCTTCGTGCGCTTCGGCCTCTCGCCTGACCTCGACCGCCTCCTCGTCACCGGACAAAACCACCTCACCGGCCCCGTCGCCGACAGCGGCGGCGTCCTCGTCGCCCACCAGGGGCCCGAGCACAGCGTCGCCACACGTCTCATCCTCGACAACGCCACCTGGAACAGCTCCGCCACCGACGACCCCGGCGAACTCCACGACACCATCCCCATGCGCAACCAGGCGCAGACCCAGCAGGTCGAAATCGAAGGTGCTGGCAGCTTCTCCATCGCCCTCGACCTCACCGCCACCCTCTCCGACCTGCTCGACACCGACGGCGACGGACTCCCCGACTGGTGGGAAATCCTTCACTTCGGCGGCCCCACCGCCGCCAACCCCGACGACGACCCCGACGGCGACGGCCTCACCAACCTCCAGGAGTTCATCCTCGGCACCGACCCCAACACACCGAATATTTATCAAGCCGAGTTCGGCACCACCCCGGCCCAAGCCCGCACCCTGCAATTCCAAACCCTCGAAGGCCGCAACTACACCATCCTCTGGTCCGAGGATCTCGTCGAGTGGCACCCCGCCGCGACAGTCCCCGGCACCGGCCAACTCGAAAGCTGGACCGACGACGGCAGCGAGACCGGCACGCACCCGGCGCTGGAACCGCGCCGGTTTTATCGGGTGCAAGTCGCGCTCGATTGACGTCAATAACGTCAAAAACCCCATGCCCCCCGACCTCTTCGACAAACACGGCGGCTTCCGCAAGCTCCATTCCTTCACCCTTGCCACCATCATCCAGCTCGAAACCCTCCGCTTTTGCCGCCGCTTCCTTACCTTCGACCACCGCGACGCCCCGGCCAAACTCTACGACCCAAAAGGCCGCCAGTACGACCAAATGACCCAAGCCGCCCGCAGTGGCCGACAAAACATCATCGAAGGTTCCGAGCGTTCCGCCACCTCCAAGGACACCGAGATGAAGCTCACCGACGTCTCCCGCGCCAGCCTCAGCGAGCTTCGCGGCGACTACGAAATCTTCAATAAGCGGAAATCCGCCAAAGGCCCCTTCTGGGGCTGCACCACCTACCCCGACTGCCGAGGCACCAGGCCCATCCCCTAACCACCACCCCCTCCTGTCAATCCCGTCAATCCCGTCAACAACGTCATCCCTCTCACCGCTTGCCCCCACCCCCCAGGCCTGCTATCCTCTCGGCCATGCACACACCCCGCCCGCTCCTCCTCGCCTGCGCCCTCGCCGCCGCACCCGCGATCTCGCAGTAAAGATTTCAACTCAAATAGCCAGATCGATCCCAACGAAACCTAGGCCTTCGAAGGCCTAGCGGAGAATGCGTTTAACGCGCAGTTCGGCCTGACAGGTAATATCGCCGCCGACTTCCCCCGAGTCACCGTCATCCCCGAGCCATCCGGTCTCGCGCTGCTGGGCGGCGGCGCGCTGGTGCTGCGGCGGGGGAAGCGTTGAGCGGAGCCACGGCACTCCTGCCGTGAACCGGAGCCACCACACTTTCTGTGGTGGTTGCGAATGGAAAGCGAATGAGCAAGCTGCCAAAGCATCCGGTTCATTCTCATCTCATTCTCAAGCCGACAGGAAGTGTCGGCGCTCCGGCACACCACAAGTGTGGTGGCTCCGTGTGATGCTCCCTCAACCCCCACTCCCCGCAAGCGCTTCCATGATGCGCCGATACAAGGCGATTGAAATCCTCAAGCCATGATGATCTACTGCTGCGTCGAGCATCATGCGCGCTTTTGATGCAGCGAGCAATCCCCGCTCCACGGCTTTCACAAGGATGCCGCAGAATCCAATCACCCGGATGCCGCGCTGTAGCGCGATCCCGCGCAGCAGGCGCTCATCCGCGACCATCCACGCTGCATCGTTTTTTACCGCCCATGCGAGCGTGGATTGGTCGCTCAAGCTAAGCACGGAAGTGGAGAGAAACCGGTCTTGGCAATCGACTACCTCGACATCTTCCATCCACTCCCGAAGTCGATCCAGCTCGGCAGGTCCTGCTTGCTCGCTCATAATCTCGTTCCATACCTGTTGCAACACGATCAACCGCCCGGGAACGACCTGGCCGAGAAGTTCCAGAGCATCAAGCTTCGCCAGGAAAATCAGCGGACTCGCATCGCAGACGACAATCCGGTGTTGGGCATCAGGGATTGGCATGGAGGTCTTCCTCAAAGTCCGCGATATCGTAATGGATCGTGCCACCGGACGCTTGCAGTTTCATCAGAAAATCCCACGGGGAAAGTTCCGCCATCTCCGATGCACGGCTGAGGCTCGCGCGCTGCTGTGCATAGGCCTTCAAAGCGGCCTCTGTTTTCATTTCCTTCAATCCCCTCCTTACCAGACTTCGCGCCATACCGGACCGGTCCAACCCGGCACTCTCCGCCAACTCATCCAAATCGAAAAGCTCTTCACGAGATAGTCGTGTCGAGATGGTCACCGTCTTCATGTTTGCAATTTTACAATTTGCAGACACATTGTCAATCATGATCTGCGAGTTCCAAGTGTCCTTTCGCTTGCTGGTCCTCAATCCAAACCTCACCCATCCAAACACTCACTGCAAATTTCATCACCATCCTGATTCACCCGGAATTCGCACTCGGGGTGGCTGACTTCGGTGGCTCCGCACTGCGCGCATTGGTGGAAAGCCTCGCCGTCGTCCGCCGGGGCGGACCGCGAAGGCCGCCGCCGCCGCATGACGCGCCCGCCCGCCAGGCCTGGCAACCAGGCTGCCACGGGGGCCTGTGAGATCAGTAGCACGAGCCACAACACCGGGGCCTGTGCCACCTGGATCAGCAAGATCACACCGACAAGAACCGCGATGAGCCCGAGTGGCACCGGGATCACGAGAAACAACATGATCTGATACCGCGGCTCCAGCGCCCCCGCCGCAAAGAGAAAGCCTGCCGAAAATAGGGAGGGCACGAAAAAAGCCAGCATCGGCACCGCCCCCGGAGCCAGCAGCGCTCCGGCAAAGGCAGCGGCCAAAGCCGCCACCAGCCCGAAATAAAACAGCGCGTTCAAGCCATCGCTGCCCCAGTGGCCCTCAATGATGTCGTTGATCAAAAACAGAATGATCACGGCAAAAAGCATCCACAGAAACCCGAGCGTGCCGAAAGGATCGACCGGAGGGATGGCAATGAAACTCACCAACCTCCACAACTCACCGCCAAGCACCGCGCGGGCGTCAAGCGAAAGTGCCTGGATCCATTCCGCCGCCTGCGCCGGCCCCATCACCCACATCAAAAGGAACACCAAAGCCTGAAACCCGGCCACCAGCCGCAGAATCCCGGGCAGGGCAATCGGTTTCACAAGACGTTGGATCCAGTCGGGCATCGGCAGCGCACAACAGAAGGGAGGCGCCCGCCCCTGTCAAGATCTCATGCCGCCAGTGTGGGCTATCCAATCCCGCGCCGACTTTCTCCCCGCCGGGCATCCCCTCTTGTCATGCTGCCTTTCCACCTTTCTATTGGCGGATGGTCGCCTCCCTGTTTCGCTGCCTGCTGATTCTGGTGCTTCTCTTTGCCTGCTTCATGCTGCTGCTGGCCTGCGGTCAGCACCGGATGATCTATTTCCCCCGCTCCTACCACCCCCAGGTCGTGCGCGGATTCATCGATTCGGGCGGTCAGCGCATCGACGTGGAAACCTCCGAAGGCACGCAAACCGCATGGCTCCTGCCCGCGGTCGGCGGAAACGCCCGCAAGCTTTGGATCGTGTGCGGCGGCAATGCCACACTCGGACTGGAATGGAGCGAACGCTTCGGAACATGGCGCAACCCGTCTGATGCAGTGTTGTTTTTCGACTACCCTGGATACGGCGAAAATGAAGGACGCGCCCACCCCGACACCATCCGCGAAAGCATCGCCCACATCCTGCCGGCGGCCCTCGATGCCGCCGGTATTCCCCAGGAGGAATCGTCATCGCGAGTATTGGTCTTCGGTCACTCGCTCGGGGCCTCGGTGGCGCTGATGTTCGCCAACGAGGCGGGTTCGAATCGCGGCATCCTCCTCTCGCCCTTCACCAGCACCATGGACATGACCCGTGTCGTGTTCGGCGTGCGGATGGGTTGGCTCGTGCGCCACCGCTTCGACAACCTCAGAGCCCTGGCGGCCCTCAATCCGGACGGCGCACAGTTTTTCGTGTTTCATGGCGCCCTCGACCGCGAAGTACCGGCTCACATGAGCGAGTCCCTGCACGAGGCCCATCCGGACATCATCACGCTCACCCTCGTCGACGACGCCGGACACAACAACCTGCACCATGTCGCCGCTCCCAAAGTCCGGGACGCCATCCACCAACTCGCACCATGAGCCGCCGCCCACACACCACCTCCTCCACAGGATTCGCTCCTCGCCCCGCGATCCTGGCCGGGCTGCTCTCGTTTGTCGCCTGGGCCGGGTGTGCCGCCGCCGCAGACCCGCCGCCCGGTCCCCACCTGAAAACCGGCATCGATGTGCTGGTGGAAAATAACCACGCCAAGCTCCACGGAAAACGCGTCGGCCTGATCACCAACCTGACCGGTCACGACCGCCACCGCACCCCCACCATCGACTTGCTCCACGACCACCCCGATGTCGATCTGGTCGCCCTTTTCAGCCCCGAGCACGGCATCCGCGGTGAACTCGACCACCCAGACATCCCCGACAGCAACGACCCACGCACCGGACTGCCCATCCACAGCCTTTACGGCGAACGACGCGCCCCAAGCCCGGAACAACTCGAACCATTGGATGCCTTGTTATTCGATATCAAGGATATTGGGTGTCGTTTTTACACCTATTTCTCGACCCTCGTGCTGGCGATGGAAGCCGCCGAAGCGGCTGGAATCCGCGTCATTGTCGCCGATCGCCCGAACCCGATCGGCGGTGCGGTCGAGGGTCCGGTGCTGAATGCGCCGCGCAGTTTTGTCGCCGCCCACAAGATTCCCCTCCGTCACGGCCACACTCTCGGCGAGCTGGCGCGACTCGTGCAAGCCGAGCGGTTCCCCGCACTCGCGTTTGAGGTGATCGCCTGCGCCGACGGCAACCCGCTGGATTGGTTCGACACCACCGGCCTGCCATGGACAAACCCGTCACCCAACATGCGCTCGCTGCAGGCCGCCACCCTCTATCCCGGCGTCGCCCTGATCGAATTCTGTCACATCAGCGTCGGCCGCGGCACCGACTCTCCCTTCGAATGGATCGGTGCGCCCTATATTAACGAGCACTCGCTCCACGAAGCCCTCGTGTCGTCGGAGCTCGCCGGTATCGGCTTCATCCCGGTGCGCTTCACCCCGGAATCAGGTCCCTTCGCCGGCGAGGAATGCCAAGGCGTTCGCTTCGTGCTGCGCGACCGCGACCTTTTCCAACCAGTCGATCTCGGCATCGCACTGGGCAAAATCCTCCACCGCCTCCACCCCGACAAAATCCGAATCGAACGGATGGACCGATTGCTGGGCTGCCCCGACACCCTGCGCGCCATCCGCGCCGACAGGCCAATCAACGAAATCAGGGAACTCTGGCAACCGGGCCTCCGCGACTTCGAACAGCGAATCGCGCCCCACCGCCTCTACCCACGCTAAAATCCCGTTGGGATTTCCCGGGTGCCCGAACACCGACCCGCTGATCAACTCCCGTTTTCTCACATCCACAATCAAAAATCGACATTCATCAATCATTCCAGCGGTCCCTGTGGGCTCCACCATCAAACGGCCCCACGCATCCACCCATCCACCCATCCACCCATCCACCAACTCACCACCTCACCGAAACACCGAAACACCGAAACACCGCCCCACCGCCCCACCGAAACACCGATTCACTCCTCCGCCGATCCCAGACCCACCTCGATCTCGCTGATCCGCCGCCGGGCCCAGGTGATGGCGTCCACCATCATCGGATCCTCACCATAGGTTCCGGAAAGGCGCTGCCAGACAGAAAGAGCGTTGCGAAACTCCTCGAGCGCCAACTCCTCCTCCCCGGACTCCTCCAGCAGGTGCGCGTAGTCGCCGATGAGATACGCGAGGCTCAAATCCACCTGCCGACGCTGTGCGGGGTCAAGCGAGTCGCCCTCGCGCAAGACCTGCAGGCGCTGTTTGGCCTCCTCCATCCAGCGAAAACAATCCTCCATACGCCCTTCATCCGCCGCCAGCTCGGCCGCCTGCCAGCACCCCAACGCCAACTGATACGCAAAGTAGCCGTTGTTGGGTGATTCCTCGGAGAGCTGACGCTGGATGCCTTTGGCTCTCTTGACGTATTCCACGGCCTCTTCGCGATTTCCGGTGTCGCGGCGCAACCGCCCCAGCGTGCTCAACCTGCGGGCGTATTGGTAGCGAAATTCCTGGCGCGTGGCATCCTCCTCCATCAATCTCTGTAGCAAATCCATCGACTCCTGAATCAGCTCCATGGCCTTGTCGGGGTCGCCGCCGGACAATTCGATTTCTCCCAGCTCACCAAGTGCCCGCGCCAGATCAAACCGGGGCAGGTCACTCTCAGGACGCTCGTCGATCAACTGCAGCAGATGCCGCAGCGCCTCGCGTTGCACCGATTCCGCGCGGTCGACATGCTCCACGCCGCGCGCCAGTTCTCCCATTTCGACATAACTGTGCGCGAGATCGCTCCGGTAATCGAAACGCCCCGTGCGCTCGGCCAGCTCGCTGAGCGCCTCAGTGGCACGGCGGTAGTGGTCGAAAGCGGCATCCACCCGGCCATCGTGGCGCGCCACGCGCCCCTGCGCCAGCCGCACCGCCGCCAGCAGGCGCTTGAGTTCGTCGGTCACCGGACCATCGCTGATCAGACCGTCGACCACCTCGCGCGCCCGCAATGCCCCCTGCCTGGCCTCTTCGACCAAACCCTTGCCAAAAGCCGTCTCAGCCTGGCGGAGGCGGCTGCGGGCGAGGCGCACGCGCGCCGTGTTCGGCGCGCCCGGACCGGCCACCAGGGATTCCCAATCGGAAATGGCGAGTCGGAACCACTCCAAGGCACGATCGTCATTCCCCCGCGCCACCTCAAGCTCGCCCAGGTTTTCATAGGCTCGGGCGCGTTCCAGTTCGAATTCGGCGTCATCCACCGCAATGCGCCGCACGAAATCCTCGTAAAATTCCACCAGATCGGCAATCACCTCATCGTGTCCGCGAAACCCGGGATGGCTCGCCGGCCGACGGTCGCGAACCATCTCAAAAAGCTTGTCGGCATTCTCACGCGACACCGCCAGAGTCTCCCGATACAAACTGGTCGCCCGCGCCGCTCCGGCCGCCTGCGCCATGGCCTGCGCTTCCCTCTGCCGCGCCACCTCCTCACGCTGCTGGATTTCCGTTTGCTTGTCGGCCACCAGGCGGGCGATGCGGCGCTCCAATTCATCCACCCGCTCCCCGGCCAACGAGTACCGTTGCCACGCCACCGCCGCAAAAACCGCGCACGCCACCGCCACCACGCCGAAACTCGCCGCCCAAATCCTCGCCTGACGCAAACGCCGACGCTCCCGCCTCCGCATCTGCGCAACCCTCTCGCGCTCGTCCCGCAAAATCCGCTCCTCCTCAATATGCCCGAACACCGCCTCGACCTCGCGCATGTCCTCATAACGCTGCGCCGGATTCGGATGCAAGCAGCGCTCGATCACCTGCCGCCGCTCCTCCTCCGCCCAAGAACCCGCCTCGCCACCCCAATCCAATCTCTCCGATTCGTCCTCCAAAGCCGCCGCCATCTCCACATCAAATTCCGCCTTGCCCGCCCGCAGAGACTTCTCCCACGCCAGCCGCTTTTCATGACTGCGCGGAAAACAGCCGGTGAGAATCCGGAAGGCCAGCACACCAAACGCATGAACGTCCCAGCCCGCCCACTCGCCATGGTTGATCCCCTCGGGCCGCCGCAACTGCTCCGGCGCGGCATACAACAAATCCTCACCCGCCTCCCGATGGTAGATGCCATCCATGTAACCCAGCGAATAATCGGTGAGCACCGGTTTCAGCGTCTCCGGATCGGCCAGCAACACATTGGATGGCTTCAAATTGCCGTGCGGCACACCGATGCGGTGGAGGAACGACAAGCCCTCCGCAATCTCGGAAATCAGACGCCAGCCGACACCGCGGTCGATCCCGGCGTCCAGGCGCGCCGCCAAGGTCCAGGACTCCGGCCCCTTCTCTCCCTCCGTCCCCAAAAAATCCGTGACCACCCACGGCGGCTTCGAATCAAAGCGCACCAGATGGACAGCAGCCACCCCTCCATGCCCCCCGGCGTCCAGCACCTTCTGAAAAGATCC
>SLCJ01000172.1 GCA_007125835.1 Verrucomicrobiales bacterium
GCCAATGGATGTGGTTCGGCGTATCCCCCGGCTGGTAATCACGCAACGCAAAAAAATCCTCGCCCTGGCCGCGCACCGGATACGGCGATCCTTTTGACTCCCGCTCGGGACGCGGCACACCTCGGGCTCCCGTGAGTATACCCGGGTCCATCGGCCGCGGCACCACTGCCACCCGCGCCGGCGGAGCCGGAATACGTCGCAACCGCCGCACGAACCCAAACGCCCCCTCACCGGCCACCCGCAAGTCCCGCAACTCCATAATCCCCCGCCGCCATGCAGACACCCGCACTTCAACCACCCGCTCACACCCAGGCCCCAGATCGAATAATTCGCTCTCCGCCATCCCGAAAACCCGATGCCGCTCGGCCAGCCATGAAAACCGATAATAGCGGAAAAACCGGTCGAAGGCATTCCGCCCCTCCTCACCAGGCTCGGGGTGCGAGTCAAACTCCTCCAGCGAAGGCACCGCTAGCGGCGGCATCTCCACCAACCGCACATCGCGCCACCAGCGCCGTCCCGTGTTGCGCACAGCCACCCGCACCACCGCCTCAGCCCCCGGAATCACCGCTCCGGGAACCCGCCGACGAGCCTCACCGCGAACCGGAAATCGCAGCCGCGAAACCACCGCCACCGCCCCAGCCGCCACCAAAACAGAAAACAGCTGATAAGTCTTCGAACGCCCAGGGTCCGCCGACAGCAGCATCAACCCCACTCCAAGGCACAAGGCCATCCGCCCAGTCGGCGGCACCCGCACCGACAACGGAGTGCCCACCCGCGACATGGCGCAGTAAATTTTATGCAGTCTTCTGTTATGTGCGCTGGCTGGCATAGGGCTTGCAGGCGCGCTCAAAGCGGCGCATGTTCAGGCAATACGGTGGCACGTTCCCCCCGGCACCGCCTGCCGTCAATCACAGCTGCGCCGCCATGCCGCACCTGGCACACCGAATCCAGCCCCCCCTCAAGTATCTTCCCTCACACCATGATGTCCCACCCAGAATGCCCTGCCAACGCCCTCACCGTGGCCGAAGCCGCCGCCCGCGCAGCCGGTGCCAAACTGCGCGCCGCCTTCCACGACACCCGCGATGTCGATGAAATGAAGGCCTACGACATCAAACTCGCCCTCGACCGCGAATGCCAGGAACTGATCGCCTCTCAGCTCCTCGCCGCCTTCCCCGACCACTGCATGCTCGGCGAGGAAGGCAATGCCGGCAACGAATCGTCCCCCTGGCGCTGGATCGTCGATCCACTCGACGGCACCGTAAACTACTTCTACGGCATCCCTCATTTCTCCGTCTCCATTGGCCTCAGCCACGGCGGCATGCGCGAGGGCGAGGAGGGCAGCATACGCATCGGTGCCGTCCACGACCCCATGCTCGACGAAACCTGGACCGTGCAATCCGGCGGCCCCGCCATGCTCAACGGAGAACCCACTCAAGTCAGCGCCCGCGACTCCCTCGGAGCCGCCATCGTAACCGTCGGATTTTCCAAGTCCCCCGACTCCATCGACCACGGCCTGGCACGCTTCAAGGAAATATCCCACCGCGTGCGCAAAACCCGCATGATGGGCAGCGCCGCACTCGCCATGGCCTATATCGCCAGCGGTCGCCTCGATGCCTACATCGAAGAAGAAGTCAGCCTGTGGGACATCGCCGCCGGCAAACTCCTCGTCGAAGCCGCAGGCGGCGAAGTACTGCTCACCCCGTGCGCTCACCCCTCGGCCCCAGGGAAATACTCCATCTGCGCCAGCAATGGCCGCGTCCCCGTCCGCGAATACGCCTACCCCGCCGCACCATGAACCGCACCGGCCTCGGATACGACATCCACCAATTTGCAGAAGGGCGCCCCCTCATCCTCGGCGGCGTCGAAATCCCACACGATCGCGGACTGGCTGGCCACTCCGATGCCGACGTGCTCTCCCACGCCATCGCCGACGCCATCCTCGGTGCCCTCGGCGAACCCGACATCGGCCACTTTTTCCCCCCCGGCGATCCGGCGATCCTTAACATATCCAGCCTCAAAATCCTCAGCCACGCCGCCCGCAGGGTCGCCTTGCAAAACGCCACCCTGGTCAACATCGACGCCACTCTCATCGCCGAAGCTCCCAAAATCCTCCCCCATGTCCCGGCCATGAAGGAAAAAATCGGAGAAGCGCTCAATCTGCCGGTTGGCCGCATCGGCATCAAAGCCACCACCAACGAAACCCTCGGCGCACTAGGCCGCCGCGAAGGCATCGCCGCCATGGCCGTAGCCTCCATCGCATCACCCGACCCTTGACCTCTCCCATCCCATCCAACCAAGTCAGCCGAACCACCACGGCCGCTGGCACCGACATCTGCGCGCCGCCCATTCCGGGCACCACGGCCATCGCTTCCCTCGCGCTGGCAATCCTCCTGCTTTTCGCCGCCACCTGGCTCTGGGTGCGCCCAAGCACAAACGCCACAGACGGCACACCCCCCGCGCCGCTCCCTGCCGCCCCCCTCCATCAAGGCCTGCCACAATGGATCGGCATCGACCAAGGATTCATTTGGCGCAACTCTTTCGGCCCGGATCACATACCACACAGCATCGCCGCCGGAAATGCCCACGATACCTTCCGCGAATCCTGGCAAATATTCCGCGGCACCGACGCCCAGCTCCCCGACGCCGAACGCCTCGCCGCTTACTTCGGCAGCCGCGAGTTGATTCTCGC
>SLCJ01000274.1 GCA_007125835.1 Verrucomicrobiales bacterium
CGGCTACGACGAGGGGCGCGGTGAGCCGCGAGGGAAAAAGGGCACGGAGGGTGCCGGGGATTGCATTGACTGCCACCGCTGCGTGCAAGTTTGCCCGACGGGAATCGACATCCGCAACGGCCTGCAACTTGAGTGCATCGGTTGTGCCGCTTGCATTGATGCCTGCGATGAGATCATGGTCAAGGTCGGGCGGCCCAAGGGGCTGGTGCGTTATGATTCGCTCAATGGTTTTGCCGGGCGGGCGAGTCGGCTGCTGCGCCCGCGGATTCTTCTTTACAGCGTGCTGCTATTGGCCGGGGCCTCGGCGCTGACCTTGTCGCTCGGGCGGCTTAAGCCGATCCACGCACAGGTAAACCGGCAGGTAGGCATGCCGTTTTACGTGCAGGACGGTCAACTGCGCAACCAATACAAACTGGAGCTTGCCACCAAGCGGAATGTGGAGACGGTTTTTGATGTCGAGTTCCCCAATCTGCCCGAAACGGCGCGGGTGTCGGTGGTGCGCGAGGCGCTGGTGTTGGAACCGCAGTCGCGGGCCGAGGCCACGTTCAATGTGACGATGCCGGGGGTGGATTTCGAGGGGCCTTTTGACTTGGAGGTGAGGATTTCCGCCGAGCCTGGGGGTTCGGTGATTTATCGGCGGATCGCGTTTCTGGGTCCGGACCCGCGGTTTTTCCAGCAAGACCGCGAGGAACGGGATGGCCGGGGAAGTCGTTCAGCACAGGAAGGAGGAGGCGAATGAGTATACGAAAATGGTTTGCGAAACGAATCTGGTTGGTGTTCTGGGTGGCCTGTCTGGGGCAGGCGGGGCTTTGGGTGTGGTGGTACAATTATGCCAGCAAGCACACGCCGGAATGGATCGAACCGACGCACCTTCGCCCGCGCGCGGAGGTGGTGGAGGAGAAAGATGCGGATGAGGCGGCGGTTCGGCAGGGCGTGGGAGAGGACGAGGGCGAAGGCACACCGGATGGTGAGGATGATTCCGATGTGGACGATGTGGACCAGATGGGAAGAGGGGAGGTAGGGCCATGAGTGGGATGGAGGCGGCGATCAATGGTGTGCCGGCGGCATTTGTCGCCGGGCTGGTGACCAGCGTGCATTGTGTGGGCATGTGCGGGCCGCTGGCCTGCGGGGTGGCTTCCATTGGCAAGACGCCTGGACAGCGGCAGCTTTCGGCGGGAGCCTACCATGGTGGGCGTGTGCTTTCCTATGCGGCGGTGGGGGCGCTGGCCGGGGCGATCGGCGCGCAACCCTTGCAATGGCTGCTCGATTCGCCAGCCATGGCACTGCCCTGGATCTTGATTATTCTGCTCGCGCTGATCGGCCTTGGGCTCGACAAGCGGGTTCCGGTGCCGGGCGTGCTGGCGCGTTGGAGTCTGGCGATCCGGGCGCGGATGATGAGGGGTCGTGCGGGTCGCGGGGGATTCATGGTCGGAGTGGCGACACCTTTGCTGCCGTGCGGTCCGCTTTGGCTGGTGTTGTTTGCGGCGTTGGCCAGTGGGTCGATTTGGCAGGGCATGGAATTCATGGCGGCGTTTGCCTTGGGGACGATTCCTCTGCTCTGGGTGACGCAGGGGGGCTGGGTGTGGGTGCGCGGGCATTTGGGTGTGGCTGGAATCGACCGCGCGCGGCGCTCGCTGGCCTTGATCACGGCGGTGGTTCTCGGTTGGCGTATGCGTGGCACGCTGTGGTTCGTCGATCTCGATGGGCCGGGGTGCTGCGGGGGATGAGAGGGATCGGCCCGGAAAGCGGATGGCGTCAGCAAATCGGGACTTAGAAATCAAGAAAATGGCGACAAAGGATCAAGTTTTGTGCAGGCATTGTTCGACGCCGGTGCCGGAGGGGGCACCGGAGGCGGGCTTCTGCTGCCGCGGATGCTCGTACGTGTATAAGTTGATCCACGACGAGGGTTTGGACCAGTTTTACGATCTCAAGGGCGGCGCGGCAGTGGATCCGGTGCGGGAAAAGGCATTTGCGGCCAATGACTGGACGTGGCTGGAGCAAAGGGTGGCCGAGGCGGAGGCCGCAGCAGTCGAAGAGGGGGTGGCGAGGATTGAGACGGGAGTGGAAGGCGTGTCCTGTGTGGGGTGCCTTTGGTTGATGGAGCGGCTTTTCACGCGACATGAGGGCGGCCTCGGATGCGAGACACATCCGGGGGCGGGATGGCTGCGACTGACGTGGCGCGCCGGGCATTGTGATTTGGCGGAGTTCGCGCGGACCTTGCAGCAGTTTGGTTACACAATGTTGCCGAAGGCGCGCGCTTCCTCCGGGACATCGGAGGCTTCCGACCTGCGTCTGCGCCTCGGCTTGTGTGCGGCCTTCGCCATGAATGCGATGGCCTTCACGCTGCCGCGTTATCTGGGGATGGACCCCGAGTTTTTCCTCGCCTCGCTGTTTGAGCAAATCGCGGCGCTTTCGGCGACATTGGCTTTGCTGGTGGGTGGCTCGTATTTTATCAAGCGCGCGGCGGCGGGTTTGCGGCACGGCCTGCTGCACATGGATTTTCCCATTGCGCTGGGCGTGGTGTTGGCATGGCTGGGGTCGGTGGTGGGATGGCTGGCCGGGCATGAGGCGCTGCTGTATTTCGATTTTGTGGCGATTTTCCTCACGCTGATGCTTGGCGGTCGTTTGCTGCAGGTGGCAGCGTTGGAGCGGCATCGGCAGCGGGCGCAGGGGGTGGAGGCGGTGCCTCGGGAGATCGCACTGGCCGGAGGCGGTGCCCGTGAATTGGACGACGTCGAACCGGGCGACGTGGTCTCCATCGAACCGGGTGGCGTGCTGCCCACAGGCGGGCTGCTCAGGGGCGTGGCCGCTTCGGTGAGCCTCGAATGGATCAATGGCGAGGCCGAGCCCAGGGCTTGGGAGCCGGGACGGCGATTGCCCGGGGGGGCGGTGAATGTGGGACGCCGGCCGATGGAAGTCGAGGTGGAGGAGGCGTGGGAGGGATCCTTGCTCAAACGCCTGGCCGAGGTGGGCGGCCGAACGACCGAACACCGCCCGCTTCTCCAGAAAGTGCTCGGCTGGTACGTGGCGGCGGTGCTGACACTTGCTGCACTGGGTGGCGCGGGTTGGTTGATTGCCGGAGCTGGCTGGGTAACGGCTTTGCAGGTGACGGTGAGCGTGCTCGTTGTTTCTTGCCCGTGCGCGATTGGACTGGCTCTGCCGCTGGCGGATGACCTGGCGCGCTCGGTGCTGCAGGGGCGCGGGATTTTCCTGCGCAAAGCTGATTTCTTTTCGCGGCTCGCCGGGGTACGGACCGTGGTGTTCGACAAGACCGGGACGCTGACCATGGAGCGCCCGGAATTGGTCAATCCCGAGGTGCTGGACACGCTGGACGCCGTGGCGCGGGACCGTCTGCGCGAGCTGGTGGGGGCCAGCCTGCACCCGGTCAGCCGGCGTCTTTTGGAGTCGCTGGCGGGGCCGCCTGCGGAGGCATCGATTGCGGTGGAGGAGGTGCCGGGCCAGGGCCTGCGCCTGAGGGATTCCGATGGTGTGGAGTGGACTCTGGGGCAGCCTTCGTTCGGCGCGGCGGAGGGAGAGGCTCTGCCCGAAGCGGATACGGTGCTGCGGCGCGATGGCGGGGTGGTGGCCGGATTTTCCTTTCGCGATGCCCTGCGTCCGGAGAGTCGCGGAGCGATGGATTGGCTGCGGCGGCATCGGTTTGGCCTGGCGGTGTTGAGTGGCGACAGGCAGGAGAAGGTGGACGTGGTGGCCGAGAAACTGGGGCTCGCCCCGGATGAAGCGCACGCGAGAATGACGCCCGAGGCCAAGCGCGACTGGCTGGTCCAGCGCGACCCACCCGCCGAGAGCACCCTGTTTTTGGGCGATGGGGCGAATGACAGCCTCGCCTGCGCCGCAGCGGCCTGCTCCGGCACGCCATTGGTGGACCGTGCCATCCTTGAGGAGAAGGCGGATTTCTTTTTCACCGGGCACAGTTTGGGCTTTCTGCCGGCGGTGTTTCAGACGGCAGAGGTCCGGCGGGTGGCGATCCGGCGGTCGTTTTTCTTTGCCATCACCTACAACACGGCGGCCATTTCCCTCTGCCTCGCGGGCTTGATGCACCCGCTCGTGGCGGCGGTAATCATGCCTTTGGGCTCGGTGATTGCGGTCAGTCGGGTGGCGCTGGCGTTTCGCCGGGCGCTGGCGGGGCGGCTTCCCGGCGAGGAAAGGCCAGTGGCGGGTGTGCGGCCGAAGGAGGTGGCGGCATGAGCGGCATCCTCAAATCGCGGCGGCGGCAGCGGCGCACAAAATCGTTCGCAAGGGCCTTGCAAGTTGGCCGGGGATTCGTAATGTGGAAGGCGAAGATGATTGAGAAAGACCTAGGGGGCGACCGTTATTTCGAGATTCTCGAGGGATGCTCGCTGTTGCGATCATACAAAGAGGCTTTTCAGGCAGCGACTGGCCTGCCGCTGATCCTGTTGCACAAAGCCTGTGATCGGACGGCTCAGGAGGCCTCGGCACACAAAAACCCGTTTTGCCGGATTCTCAGCGAGGGGGGATCATGCAAAGCCTGCGGTGTGACCCTGGCGAGCCTGAGGCGCGGTGCCGGCTCGACCGCCCACACCACCGAGTGCTTTGCGCGGCTCAAGGAGACCGTCGTGCCGGTGATGCATGCGGGTCAGCCCGTGGCCTATCTGAAAACCGGCGAGGTGCTGGTGGAGCAGCCCGATCCAGAGGATTTCATGCACATCGCGGCGGTCCTGCTCTCCGAGGGCAGATCAGGCCCGGAAATCAAAAGGCTGCGCGAGGCCTACTTTCAAGCCCCGGTGATGGATGAGGCCCGTTACCAGGGCATGGTGTTTTTACTCGAATCATTCGGCCGCCAGCTCTCCGAGATGCTGGCCGAGCTGGTGGTCAGCAAGTCCCAGGAAGTGCCGATGCCGGTGCGCAAGGCGATCCACTTCATCGAGAACAATCTCGATGAAAGCCTCAGCCTCGAAGATGTAAGCATCCACTCCGGCCTCAGCATTTCGCAGTTTTGCAAGGTGTTCAAGGAGCATACCTCGTCGACCTTCACCGAGTATGTCAACCGCAGACGGATCGAGTGGGCGCGTCGCGAATTGCTCCGCCCGCGGGCGCGGGTCACCGAGGTGGCCTACCGCGTGGGATACACTTCGCTTTCGCAGTTCAATCGCTGCTTCCACCGGTTCATGGGGGAATCCCCGCGCGATTACCGCCGCCGCCGCCTGCTGGAGGTGGTGTGAGGCGTTATACCTGGGGATGAGGGGAAAACAAACTGCAAAACCTGCCCCCCAACTTCTGCTTGAACTGCCCTCTTCCGGACCGCTGACTTTATACCAACTCTCAGATCCTTGTAGCGGCGCGTCTATGACCGTCGCACTTTTCTGTTGGCGGGCAACGCGTCCACCGAGAGACATTGCCCCTACCATCGGAGCGTCTCAGGCCGAAAAATCACCGACGGTCATAGACACGCCGCTACAGGGCTTGTGAAGGCGTGGGGCGGTTTGAGAGTCAACTGTGCATGGATCATCACCCTTGCGGACTGAAGTCCGCGCTCCGATAAGACGCGCCACAGACCAAATTTGCCAGGCATGGAATGCCGCCGAGCGCTTCATCCCGCAGGGATGCCAGGAGGGCCCCGACGGCGCTGTGGGCCACGAACCCTTGCCGTTCGAACGGAGCACAGCAAAGTCAACCCCGTACGCAGGGTGGTGTGGGACCCGTGGCCGGCCTAACGGTCAGTCACGGGGACCCGATTCTGCTTGCTTGATTTGCAGGTCGAGGTGAGCGTCCAAATCCGGCAATCTTGGTAACTGATATTTGTCCGCGACATGGTGGATCACTCTCCTGACCTCGGTAGCGAGGAATGCACGGAGAAGCGGTCGATCCAAAAACACCCGGTGAAGTGTCGTCATTGATTCGACGCTTGCCACCTCAAGTTCTTGGTGGCGCCGACGCCTCCTGCACTCTACACGATCAAGTCTCTCGCTCCCGAAGCGCATCATATAGTGGATCGTGTCGAACTCCTGATCCCTTAGCCAGTCTTCCTGGGTGATGATTGCCTCGATCTGCGGGCAGAACGCCTGCATCTCCTGGCTGGCCCATCCAAGCCGTCCCTGAACGATGCCGCTCAATCCATAGAGGAAGCTTTTTCCGTGGGGCATCATTTTTTGCAGAACGTAAAGCACATCTGCCGCTAGGAGCGAGGGCGGAAGTGTATCACGGGGTTGAGGTTGTAATTGCGGGAAGTCATGGAAACACAGCGGCTTCCAGTGGTTGGATGATGCGGTTTGTGTGTGCCCAGCATGGACGCGGTGTATGTGGGGTGCAAGTCCCCTGTAGGAAAACAAGACATGAAAAGGAACAGACTACCATCTGAAGCCAACTCGGGAAGGGTGACCGACCCGGGGGAGGAAAGACCGGGTGGGGGAGGGAATCGAGACACCGGAGATCGTCTAGTTAATCAGGCGTCCTATTGTTCTCTCCCCATCCGCATCGGCGAAAGAGGTTCGCCGTTCCTTGGTTGGACATCCTGGTCGCCGGTGTCGCGCATGGGGCCTATCGAAATCCAAATTGGTGTCGGTATCGAAATCGATGGGGGTGGTTGCCCAGCTCGGGTTGGCTGTAGCTGGGCCATTGCGTTCTCATGCGCTGCATCGCTTCGCAGGAAGGCGACCAGTGATCGCCTCCACGGTGCCGCGCTCACACGCGGTCTTGTCGCGGTAGCGTCTTGGAGTGCGGATGTCCTCAACCGCTTTTTGGGTGGTTGTCCGAATCTGTTTGGCGGTCCATTGCTGTTTGGCATTGGCGCGCTTACTCGCAAAGCGCCAGAGGACTGGGCGCACTCCAAGACGCTACCGCGTGCATGCAAGTTTTTCCTTTGGGCGGGGGATGAGAATGAAATGTAGGACCGCTGGCCGCAGCGGTCAGGCGAATGAGGAAGCAAATGGGGGTGCTGAGTGTGGGGTGGTGGTTTTTCCACAAAGCGCCGAGCCATCTCGACCAAGGAGGGGCGATCCATCATCGCCCGAGGATGAGGAAGTATGTGGCATTGAGCGAAGCGCCTACTCATTTTCCCTTTCATCCGCATCGGCGAAGGTGGTTCGCCGTTCCTTGGGCTGCTCGGGCGAGTCCGAGCTTTCGTATCGGGGCGGCGTGTCGCAGCAGTCCAAGGCGATGCACATGGCAACACGCAGCCGCAAGGGCTATTGGCGGATGAGCCAGAATGAAAATGTGCGATTTGCGCTGAACAACCGCTGGCTGAAGAAACAAGAAGTGCCAGACGTGAACGCCACAGCCGCTGTAGCGGCGTGGTGAATCTGCGAAGCCTTGCCGCATGGACGGAGCGCAGCGCAGTCAAACCTGTACGCAGGGTGGTGTGGGACCCGTGGCTGGCCTAACGGTCAGTCACGGGGACCCATTTGGGCGATCCTCAATCCTTAGTCGAGCGGTGCGATTCGCTCTGGAGCTTCAAGGGCCGACGCTTTTCTGAAGGCTTCACGTAATTCATCCTGATGGATGGTGGCCCATTCGATAACAAGTCCTCGAGCGCGTGCCGGCAGGTTGCCTTCAATGAGTGCCAGCGTCTCTATGTCCTCGACCGCTTTGCTGCCGCCGTAAATTGCATGAAAGTGGGGCGGCGGATGATCTCCAAAATACATCTGGATCACGATGCCGTAAAACCGTGAAAGCTCAGGCATGGGCGCGTGATTGCTTCAACGCAGGGAACATTTCCTCCGGTCGCTTTCCGGTCAATTGCATGTAAAGGGCGTCAGGACAGAGATCAATCCCCCCCGGCCATTCCGGGTGGCCCGCCTCAGTAAGACGCACCTGCTGGAAAACGCCGGGGTTGGACCAGGCGGAAAAGACGCCCCGACCAACAAGTCTCGACAGGTCAACCTCGCCGCTGGTCCCGTCGTCATAACGCAGGAACAAGCGGAAATCCTCTTTGGGTAAAACTTTGAGTAAATTCATGGCGAAAATTTAGCGAAAAACCGGGCCTGAGTCGAGCCGATTTCCTTCTTCTGCCCAACAGTTTTTATTCGTAGTAACTCGTGGAGTGATGTCTGGGGCACCTGATTTTCTGAGGGTATTGGTTTTCTTTTGTTCTGGCAAGGGTTTTTTTCGTGATCGTGCGTACATCGGGGAGAAAGGCGACCGGGTTATTCGTGGTGGTTGCCTGGGCGGACATCACATGTGAGGGGCCCTGTGCGGGGGACTTGGCATCCTATTTTTTGGGCGTTTCGAGTCCCTTGGATGCTCTCGACGATGCGGGGGATTTGGGCGAGGGGGGCTGCGGAGGGTTGGGCGGGGAGCGGGTTTTGGTGGCGGCGTGAGGGTGGTGCAGAGGGGGCAGGAAACATGCCTTCCGGATTTACTTAGATAATCTACCCGGAATGGGATCGTGAACGGCTCTGGGCTGGGGTCGTCTGCCTCTGATTCGACGCTCGCCAGCGTCCTTTCAGGACGCCATTCTCGACGGTGAATCATCCCGGGGATAAATCTCCGGGCTTTGAGCGTTGGCCCTTTCAGGGCCGGTTGGGGGAGCGGTCTTCTTCCGTGCTGGTGATGCGTTGATCTGCGGTCGCGGAGCGATACATGGCCTGGCGATTGCAAGCTGGCTCTCTGGACTGCTTGGATGTGTCGGAGATTTCATTCGGGGCGGCATGTCGCCCCGACTCAAGGCTGCGATGCGCCCCGGGTCCGGGCAGGGATGTTCAAGCAAAAATGAGGGGCAATGTTCTGCGTTCGATTACCATCATTACCGCTACTGCCTATCTGGATCGATCTGAAAAAGATGCCACAGGTCCAGCGTGCCGCTTCCTCCCTCCCGAAGATCAAGGGTCAGAGAGAGACACTCCTCAGGACGAATCCCCCCCGTATCCACTCCATCCGCACCAACCGACCACAGAACCCCGCGCGCCGCGTCGTAGCCAAAAGGCTTGCCACTAAATGGATCCAACGGGGTGCTGCCGAGAAAGTCAGGCGCCAGTGCGTCGAGGGTCGGGGGCAGGCCTGGGTCTCCGCTTGCCGCCTGCCACTGTGCGATCGCCAGCGCAACATCCATCATGTGATAAGCGGTTTGTGTTGTCAACATCCGCTCACTCACTCTTTGTGCTATTACCGGCACACTGCCTGCCAATATCTCTTTGCCAATGGCATTCGGGCGCGGGTCCAGAAACATACGCCAGCCGGGCGCATCCCCGGTATCCATCGTGAATCGTTCCGATGGCGGCAATTGGAGCCATTGCACGGACCTGCGGTAGCGCTCCTCAATAACTGCCTTGGTCATATTTTGCTGGACTCGGGCCATCAACCACCAGTTTACTGGAACTTCGAGCCACTCCAGAAAATCCGGCAAGCCAGCCGAAAAGTATGAATACAGACCCAATTCTCCTGGACCCGCCCACGCTCTACCGGGCCCGGTGTGCTCGGCAAGCCACCGCCGCCCAAACTGGGCCTCGCCGTAAAGCGCCCTGCCAACCCTATCGATACTGCTCTCCCTCACCAAAGTTTGGAGTTGTACTCGCAAACTGGCAAGCATCTCGTTGTCGTAGGTGTCTTGGAGGGGAATCCATTTCCGAACCGATTCAAAAAAAAGGCACGTTATCGTATCAACCACAAGAAAGCTCATTAAGTTGGCCTCCCCCAAGGGCAAAATTGAAATGGCAAACTCGCCAAAATGCTCAAGCCAATATTCGGCTTCTCGTCCGGTGTGCTCACCGATGTGCGGAATCCTTGATAGGCGCTGAAAAGCCCGGGCAATCTGCTGAAGCAAATGCATTGATCCATACGAATCATGATCTGAAGGATCACTCAACAAGGCCAGCGAATAACCGGCTGCAACCCGCGTCAGTTCGATCCCAGCCTCGGCCCGTGCTAGAAGCAATGGTAGGGCTTTTGGTAAATCTTCTTCTGAGAGTTCGCCATTCTCGAAGAGCCGGTTCACAGCTTCCTCCACCCCTGGTTTGGCACTCTCCCGGGCCGCCTCCTGCCAGGCTGGTGATTGCTCGAACCAAGCACTGATTAATGGGCGCTCTGTGGGAGGATCGCCGGGAATTCCCCATTCTTCCAAGGGAGTGGCGATGAACTCACGGTCGTCGAAAAGTCCTGAGGGGAGCAGCACCACATAACCGACAACCACAAAGGCGAGCGCCATTGCCGATGTGGCAGCTGAACGACCGGGCGTGCCGAAGAGTGCGCCTAAGATATCCCGAAGCCTCCCACCTCGGACGGACTTGCCATTCGCCTTGTCGCTGTTTTTCACGCCGAATGGGTAGCCTTGCATGGTTCAATGTCAAGGTTGCTTAAACAAACATGCCGCCCAGACTTACCAAGGTAATCTACCCGGAATGGGATCGTGAACGGCTCTGGCTTCGGGTTACCTGCCTCTGATTCGACGCTCGCCAGCGTCC
>SLCJ01000205.1 GCA_007125835.1 Verrucomicrobiales bacterium
ATTCGGGTCGCAGCTACGAGCACCGGCGGGGGTGGGTGAGGGATCGTTTGCGGGAGTTGAGCGAGCAATTTGCGGTGGATGTGTATGCCTACGCGGTGATGAGTAATCACCTGCATGTGGTGATCCGCACGGATTCGGAAAGGGCGGGGGATTGGAGCGCAGAGGAGGTGGTGCTGCGGTGGCGGTCGATTTTTCCGGATATGCGCGACGAGGACGGGTCACCGGTGCTGCCTGAAGGTGCGGAGCTTGCGCGACAGGCGGGGAATACGGAGGTGGTGGAAAAGTGGCGGGGTCGGCTGGCCAGTGTGAGCTGGTTGATGCGGTGCTTGAATGAGAAGATCGCGCGTCGAGCCAACAAACAAAACAGACGGCGGGTATTGCGCCAAACATCAGTTGCGGAGATGGAAATAGCCGATAAGATCGCTTCGAGTGCTTGTTTCTTCACGCACGGCGTGTGCCTACCTTCCACCCAATCTTCCTCTTATGTCAACCGCCTTAGGTATTTTTGGTGTAGCGATTGCAATCTTCATGATGTTGCTGCCTCTGGCGTTCATCGGTTTCCTGATCGTCGCGATTGTGCGCAGAAGGGCGTTGTGGTGGTTGCTCACCGGGGTGACGGCGGCGCTCTGCCTCCTTGTGGCGGTGCCGGTGGTCTTTATTGCAGCCAGGGCATGGAAAGATGGCTCAGATCGAGCGCTGGCCATGATTGAGTTGCAAAATCAGGGGCTCACAGAGGAGAATGGAACCCGGGTCGAATGCTCGGAAGGCTTGGTCGCTCTAATCGTTCCGAGAAACTGGAGAGACGTCAGTCGGCAGATTGGCAATGAAGACGGAAGCCTTGCCTATGGCAATCTCGCGCGCGAGGAGTTCTGCCTCGTAATCACCGAGCCGCGTGAGGATTTCCTTTATGAAAGTGGTGAGGAAGGTTTTGACTTGGACGAATATTCCGAAGTGGTGATCCAGATGATCACTGCTGAACTGGTGGACTTGGGAATTTCAGGTCCGCATGCCGTTCCTCTGCCCGGGGCCCCCCTCGCCAGGCGCGCTGAAATCCGCGGAAAATATGATGGACTCGTTTTCGCCTATGTGTTGACCGTGATCGAAACGGAGGGTCATTTCCACCAAATTGTCCAGTGGACCCAGGCCGAAAATATCGACGAGAAACGCCCGATATTCTACGCAGTGGCGCAAACATTTGAAAGCATTGCCCCGCCAATGCCGGAGCCTTAAGCTTGATGTGGCGCCCGCCATCTCGTGCGGGCATCAGACTTCAGTTTAGAGATCAAGACGATATGATTGGATTGATCAAGGTCGCTGCCGTAGATGAAAGACAGTTTCAAGGGCATTGGATTGGGCCGATGTAACCGGAGGCGAGCACGACGTGGTCGAACCAGACGCGGCTGACGTGGTTTTCCGGGGCTTGAGTGATGAAGACGAGGAGCCAGAGGAAATTGATGTCGAGGTTGTTGGATGTGCGCCAGTTGAATCCTTCGAAAGGCAGGTTGCCGGGGATTTCCTCGCGTCCGCCTGCTTCGTCGCTCCAACGCACGCCGGGGCCCGTGTGGCCAGGGGTAAATTTGTCCCAGATCCAGGTTCCCGTGGGCGATCCGCTGACCAGGTGGGCCGCGAGCTTTCCATCCAGCCAGAGGGCCAGCTCACCATTGTGCTGGCCCGGGTCGTTGAGTTTGATCATCACTTCGACGCAGGTCCATTCGCCGCGGGTGGTGGTGAGTTCGGGATTACGGATAAATGTGTTGCCCCAGGTTTGCCCGCGGGGCGGGCTGCCACGCATTTCGTGCCAGTAGGTGTAGAAATCCCAGCTTTGGTCGGGTCCGTAGTGGGGACCGACGCCGACACTGAATTTTTGTGCGCCGCCGGGGCGGGTGCCCGCGCCGCCGGAGGGCCATCTTTGGGGCGGATGATGACCGCCGATCCGCGAAGTGTGATGCATGGGGGCGGCGTCGGCATCGATGCGGGTGTAGAACCGCCAGTGGATCACATCGATGCCTTCGGGCAGGCGTCGGTATAGGTGGCCGCCGGTTTCGTCGCCGCCAACGTGGGTGATGAGTAGGGAATGTCCGTCGGCGGAACCGGGAGGCCGCTCGTCGGACAGCGAAAAGATGTCCGGGCGCTTGGCATCGTCCCAGCGGCCGGTGATTTCATCGAGGGTGCCGTCGAAGCGTTCGACAAACAGCACCGCTTCATGGTTTTCGATTCCGACATCTCCCGGAAATTGTGCGGCGATTCCAGACGTGCCCTCCGGCAGGTCGGATGCCCAGGCTGCTGCGAGCGCGGTGAGGGCGAGCATCGCCGGAATGGCTGCGGCGCGGGCAAAGTGGTGAGAGTGGTCAGAGGGAGGCCTTGGCAGGGCGGCATTGTGCATGCGTTGCGAGCTGTCCATGCCAATGGCTACGCGGTGCGGGCGGGCGGGCTTTCAAGGGCGGCGCGGAGTGCCTTTTCATTCTCCCTTTCATCCACATCGGCGTAGGAGGTTCGCCGTTCCTTGATCATGGGAGGGGCGATCCTCCATCCATGTCGAATCGGCCCCCGCGCTGTCGACGATCAGTCCCAGAAGGTACCTTCCGCGGCGTGCGAGGCTTGGAAGTCGCTGATGATCCCTTGAAGTTGGGTGACGACATCCGGGTGATCCGCGGACACATCGAAGCGTTCGGAGGGATC